>JAEDGL010000025.1 GCA_016297535.1 Clostridia bacterium
TACACCATTTGCCGCCCGGCGAGCCGTAGGCGAGTAGGCAAATGGTGCGTCCCCGTCGGAAAAGATCGCCCCAGGCGAGCTTTTCCGACGCTCTGCCCCGCCCCGTGCAAAAGCGCGGAGCGGGGGAATGGGTTGACTGTCAACGGTTGCAGGGAACCGCGTTGGAGCTGAACAGGCGGCGCTGCGTATCCTGACCGGCAATGCCGTCCACATACAGGCCGTTCACATCCTGGAACAGGAGCACGGCGTTGTAGGTGGCGGACTGGTAGACGCCGTCGATATCGCCATCATAATACTTAAGCTCGTACAGCGCATACTGCAGGCGCTTGACCGCGCTGCCGCTGGAGCCTACCTCCAGCTTGGAGTAGCTGCCGGTTTCCTTGGTGCTGCCATAGAGCAGGCGCTGGGTGCTGGGCCCGGCAACGCCCGTTACGCGCAGGCCCGCGGCGCGCTGGTAGGCCCTGACGGCCGCCTCGGTGCCGCTGCCGTAATCGCCGTCCGTATTGCCGGAATAGTAGCCCTGCGCGCGCAGCGTGGCCTGCAGAGAGGAAATGTTGGAGGACGATCCGCTGGTTTTGCTCAGGCTGGAATAGCCGTTGGAGGAAGCGGTAAGGCCGTAGACCTCCGGGTTGTTTTTGGAGGTGGAGGCAGACCCGCCGGAGCTGGTCGAGCCGCCGCTGAGCACGGATTCAATCTTGTTGATGGTGGCCTTGCCGGCAATGCCGTCCGCCTTCAGGCCATAGGCCTTCTGGAAGGCCATTACCGCCGCGGTGGTGCCATCGCCGTAGTCGCCGTCCACGCTGCCGTCGTAATAGCCAAGGGTGCGCAGGTTGCGCTGCAGGCTGCGCACCGATTCGCCCTGGGCGCCCTGACGCAGCGAGCCCAGATGTCCCGCCACGCTGGAAGCCTTCTTGGCGGATGAGGAATACAGCCGCGCCAGGGTGGTGGGGCCGGCCACGCCGTCGCTTTCCAGGCCGTTGCGCTTCTGGAAGGCCTTCACGCCCGCCTCGGTGACGGAATCAAACTCGCCGTCGGCCTCGCCGGTCAGGTAGCCAAGCACAATCAGCCGGTTTTGCAAAATCTTGACCTGCTTGCCGCTGGAGCCCAGCTGCAGGTAGATATCGGTATCGCCGTTGGTATAGGCGCTGGAGGTATTGCTGGTGGAGGAGCTGCCGGACGAGGTCGTTGTTGCGGGGGCGGTGGCCTTTTTGGCGTTGCCGCTGTAGAGCTTGTCCAGCGTGTACTTGCCGGCCTTGCCATCCGCCGTCAGGCCGTTGTTGGCCTGGAAGGCCTTCACGGCCGCCTCGGTCCCGGCGCCGTAGTCGCCGTCCACGCTGCCGGTGTAGTAGCCCAGGGTTTTCAGCTGCTGCTGCAGGCGCTTGACATCGCTGCCGGTGCTGCCCAGCTTGAGGGAGGAAGGCGCGGGCGTGGCCGTAGCGGAGGTGTTGACCTTGGTGGTGGGGCGCGGCGTGGCGGTAGTGGTTACCTTGGTGGTGGCGGTAATCACATTGGGCGCGCTGGTGGGCGCGGTGATGGAGCCGTTAACGGTGGGCTGCACCACGGAACTGGGCGGATTGGTGGCCGTATCGGCGCCAAAATCCCAGTTGGACCAGTCCACCTCGTTGCTGGTGGGGGCCGGGGTGGGGGTAACCGTTACCGTGGGGGTGGGGGTAATGACATTCTGGAAATTCTGAGCATCGCCCGCATTGAGGCCGTTCTGGTTGTCCACCACGCGGTCGGGCTCCATATAGCAGGCGGACAGGGCAAAGCAGGCGGCCAGCAGCAGTACCAGCAGCGCCACGCGTTTTGCTACAGAGGCAGAAGACAGTTTACGCATATCCAACACTCCATTCATGGAAAGGTTGCTACGGAATTTTGTTACAATATTTTTACTTGTATATCACAAAAGTGATACGCATCCTTATTGTACAGGGAAAACGTTGGAAAATCAAGCCTGAATATTTGTCTTCCCATGAAATTAACGAAGAAAAAACAGGTTTTGTTCCTGAAAGTACGAAATATTTTTGTCATAATTTACGTTTCCTGCAGGTTTCCGTCGAACGATTCTCCCAGACGCAGCGAATACAGCGCCGTAAGCGCCACCGGGTAGGGCGTGGCCCGTTCCAGCGCCAGGCGGTAAAAGCCCAGCTGGCGGCGGTAGCGCGGCCACAGCTGACGGGCGGATGAGACGCGGTCGGTCTTAAAATCCACCAGCACCCAGCGGCCGTTTTCCAGAAAGCACAGGTCGATTACCCCCTGCACAATGGTATCGTAGGGCTCGCTTACGCGCAGGTTGAACGGCCACTCGCGCATCACGCGGGGGCTTTGCAGCATGCGCTGCCCCAGCCCGCTTTGCACAAAACGCGCCACCATGCCGCGGTCCACATACGCCGCCTCCTGCGCGCTCATCACACCCTCGCCCGCCAGACGATCCACCTCGCGGCACACCACGGCGTACAGGGCCCCGGGATCGCCCGCCGCGCTGCGCACCCGGTCCAGATCGATCAGCCCGAGCAGGCGGTGCGTGGCCACGCCCAGCTGCAGCGCGTGCTCCTCCTTTGGCGGAGCGAGAAAGGCAGGCAGAGCGGGCAGGGTATCCAGCGTTCGCGCACGGGCGGCATAGAGGGGAAGGCGCTTGGTCTGCGGGCTTTCCTCCTCGTCACCGGCCTCGGAGCCCTCCTCCATGGCGCGGCACAGCGCGGTAACGCCCACCTTGAGCGGGGGATGCGCAAAGGAAAGCCGGGGCGCGATGGGATCCTCTCCCTGCAGGGGCTGCCAATCGGATGCGGCGGAAGCATCCGGGTTTTCCACATTTGGGATATGGATGGAGGGAATGTCCTTTTTGGTTGGATTTTTTCGTTTTACCTGCAGGTCGTTGTGGAAAACAATCCTCCAGGGTGCATTTTCATGTGGAAAACATGTGGGTTCTGTGGAAAACGGAGCCGGAAGCTGCGTTCGGATGCACTCGTCTGTGGAAAACTCTCCCGCGCCCCATTCCTCTATCTGATCGCAGGCAGAGGCGCATTGCAAAATCCAGTCCAGCATGGTGCCCGCGCTGCGCACGGCGTACACGTCCATCGGTCCGCGGTGAAGAACCCTGTCCACCAGCTCATCGTACCAGAGGGATTTGCTGCTGTGGCTTCCCACCATCACCAGCCGGCTTTTGGGACGGGTGAGCGCCACGTAGAGCACGCGCGCGCGCTCGGCCCGCTCGGCGTTTTTCTCCCGCAGGCTGATCGCGGCCTGCAACAGCGTTTGCCTGCGGGTTCGGGCCTGCTCGTTTACGTATTCCAGCCCAAAGCCGATCTCGCCGTGCACGCTTACGCGGCCGGTATCGCCCCGGCCAAACATGCTGCGGCCCAGATTCATCACATACACGGTGGGAAACTCCAGCCCCTTGGATTTGTGAATGGTCATCACACGCACCACGTCCTCCCAGGGGTTGATCACCGTGGGGCTGCTTTCCGGGCTGCCCGCGCCCTCGATGGTCAGGCTTTCCACAAAGCCGTGCAGGCCGTCGGAATGCGTTTTTTCGTACTCGCCCGCGCGGCTGCACAGCATGCGCAGGTTGGCCTGGCGCAGCCTGCCGCCCGGCTGCGCGCCGTAGTGGGCGTACAGGCCGCTTCTTCCCAGAAAGCTCCACAGATAATCGGCCAGGGGCATGCTGTGCAGAGCAAAGCGCTCGTCCGCCAGCCGCTGCAGAACCGATGCGCAGCGCGAGCGCAGCGGCTCCTGCGCATCGACGGAGGCATGCAGCATGGCGCTGAGAAAGCTTTCCTCCCGCTGCGGCCTGTGCAGGCGGATGGCGGACAGCTCCGGCTCGGACAGCTCAAAGAGGGGGCTTCGCAAAACGCTCAAAAGGGCAATGTCGTTTTGCAGGTTATCCAGCAGCGTAAGGTACTGAACCAGCTGCAGCACCTCGTCGGAGGCCATGACGTCGGCGCTGCCCTCGCAGTATACGGGAATGCCCTCCCGGCTCAGCGCCAGCTCCACCTTGTCGGCCACGCCCTTGCTTACGGGCAGCAGAATGGCGATATCGCGGTAGTGAAGCACGCCGCTGGGGTTGCCCTGGCCATCCACAACGGGGGTGCCCACGGTGCGCTGGATATCCCTGGCAATCCACTCCGCCTCGATCATCACCTGATCCTGCGAGCGCCGGCCTTCGCTGTTGATGATATGCAGCTCCGTCTGCGGATCGCCCGTGGAGGGAACGCCCGCGTAGAGCCTGGCATCGGCGTCGTAATTGATTTCGGTAACGCGGCTGTCCATCACATGCGAAAAAATGCGGTTGACCGCATCCAGCACGGCGGATTTGGAGCGGAAATTGCGGTTGAGGATGATTTTTCGCTGCTCCGCCTGTTCACTTGCGCTGAAACGGCCCAGCTTGGACAAAAACAGCCCCGGCTCGGCCAGGCGAAAGCGGTAGATGGACTGCTTGACATCGCCCACGTAAAAGGCGTACTGCCGCCCGCCTTCGTCCCCCTCGCGCTTCAGCCCGTTGAGGATGGCCTCCTGCAGCTCGCTTACGTCCTGGTATTCATCCACAAAGATGGCGTCAAACTGGTTTCGCAGCTGGCTTTGCAGCTGGGGCACGCGCAGGATGGACAGCGTCATGTGCTCCAGATCGTTAAAATCAATCACGGCCTGCTCGCGCTTTTTGCCGGAAAATGTCTGATGAAACAGCCTGACCGCCCTGGCAAGCCCCCGGGTGGCGGGCCGCATGACGGCCAGATCCGCCACGGCCTGCACGCAATTCTGCGCAAGCAGCTCCTTCAGCTCCCCGGCCATTTCCTTCCACCGGGCGCGATGGTCCTTAAACGCTTCTGCCAGCCTTTCCTCGTCCGTTGTAACAGGCCTGAACACCGCAAGCCGGGTAAACTTCATCCGGCTCAGGGCGTCCATCAAATGCGTAAGCCCCGCCTGGCAGGCCTGCGAAAGCTGCTGCAAAACGGCGGCGTCATCGGATAGCACCGCAAGGTACTTTTGCGGAAACGCCGGCCCGCGCGCCATTTCCTGGCTTTCGTGAAGAAGGGAGAGCATTCCGTCCACCATCAGGGCGGCCTCGGCGCAAAACGCCTTTGCCATGGGCTGGTCGTTCAGGGTGGAAAGCGTGAAATTCTGCTGCGCGTGCGCGTCAAGCCACTGCATGGGATCGGGCCTGGACATTAAAAAGCGGTACAGGGTATCCATCATTTCCGCAATCTGCTTTTCGGTAAATTTGCGCGTCAGGGAGGCCAGGTCCTCCTCCTGCTTTGCCCATTCGTAAATCTGATCCAGCGTTTCCTGCATGCTTTCCTGATAAAACGCCGCGCGGGTGCGCTCGTCGCACAGGCCAAACTGGGGATCGATTTCGCAATGCTGGAAATACCGGCGCACGGTTTGCTGGCAGAACGAATGGATGGTGGAAATCTGCGCCCCGGCCACCAGATCGGCCTGCCGGAGCAGCCGCGCGTCGTTGCCCGCGGCCTCGGTCAGGCGGCTTTCGAGCCTTTCGCGCATTTCGCCCGCCGCCGCGCGCGTAAAGGTAACGATAAGCATTCTGTCGATGCTCATGCCCTCCCGGGCGATCATGCGCAGAATGCGCTCCACCAGAACCGCCGTTTTGCCGCTTCCTGCGGCGGCGGATACCAGCAGCTCGCGATTTTGCGCGTCAATGGCCTGCTGCTGTTCAGGCGTAAAACGTACGGGCATGGGGGAAGGCTCCTTTCCTGTGCCGGTTGCCAAGAGGGGGGATGATTTTTTACCTTAAGGCCTTTGGGCGGATCTGTCAAGTGCCGCTGGCGTTTTGCGTGGTTTCGTGCTATACTGCCCTTACCATCTGTTACAGGGAGGCCGTGCTCTTGCAGCAAAAACCCTACGCCTTTTTTGATTTTGACGGAACCCTCATCAAGGGCGATTCCATCGTTCGCTTTTGCCTGTATGCATACAGGAAGGGGCTGTGCTCCCTGCGCCAGCTGCTGCACGCGGGCGTAATGGGCGTATTGTACCATTGCCGTTTTACCAGCGCCGAAAAAAGCAAGCAGGCGGCGCTTGCGTTTCTATCAGGCAGGCCGCGCCGGGAGGTGGACAGGATCGCAAAGGATTTTTGCCTGAGCGAGCTCATCCCCAACCTGTACCCGGAGGGGGTGGAGGCCATTCGCCGCCACCGCCGGGAGGGCTGCGAGGTATGGCTGGTATCGGCCTCCACGGCGTTTTACCTGCAGCCGCTTGTGCGCCATCTGCACCTGACGGGGCTGATTGGCACGCGCATGCATGTGGACGGGCAGGGCCGCTACTCCGGGCTGATTGACGGGCACAACTGCCGCGGCGTGGAAAAGCCGCTGCGCATAGAGGAGGTGCTGTCCGCCCGGGGGGAGATGGTGGACTATGCCGCCTCCTACGCCTACGGCGACACGGCGGGGGACATTCCCATGCTGATGCTGTGCGAGCACAAAATGGCCGTCAATCCCCGCCGGAAGCTGCGCAGGGGCCTGCGGGGCGCGGACGGGGTTCAAACAGTACGCTGGGGAAAAACCAAACCATCCAAAAACAGCCGTCCGGCGCGCTAAGGCGCGGGGCGGCTGTTTTGTTTCACGTGAAACATTACTTTGCGCGGTAGGTAACCTGCACCCTTGCCTGGCCATCCGCCAGGGTGGAAAGCTCCTGAACGCTTACCAGATGATCCAGCTCCATGCCGCAGCCCAGGGCAATCACCTGCGCCCGGTCCATGGCTTGCTGCACCGCCTGGGCAAGCGCGTCGTCGTACGCCTGCCGGGCGGCGCTGCTTTCAAACGCCAGCTCGTACAGGCAGCCCGGGCAGTCGCGCATCACCGCGTCGATCACAACGCCCGCAAGGTCGATATCCGTGAGGCGAACGCAAAGCTCGATTTTGACAAGGTAGCTTTCGATCACCTTCTGGCCGGTGAGCTTGGTGTGGTGATACACCACGTTGGGGCTAACGTCGTAGCCCTGATGCCAGATGGCCGTATCCTGCACGCCCTGGGCAACCAGCAGCTCGGTAATGGCCCGGATATCCTCCATTACCTGAAGCTGGGCCTCGGCCACGGTCTGGCCCTGCGCCTCAATGGCAAAGGAGAGCATGGCCCTGTCCGGCTCGGCCTTTGCATCCACCGCGGCAAGGGCGCAGATGAGCGTTTCACCGCTGTCTGCAGATGGGGCCGCAAGGGGTGCATCCGCCTCCTGGGCAAAGGCAGCGGAGCCCAGGCACAGGATCGTAAGCAGGATAGCCGCAAAGCGTTTCATGGTTTATTCCTCCCGTTTTTTGCACTTGCGAATCAACTTCCACACCAGGCACAGGGCTGCGATAACGGCGATAACCGGAGACGCCATTACGAGAAACACAATCGCGTCGCGCCCAAAGGCGCCCAGCCACTGAAGGGAGTCTGTAAACCCGGCGCGGATTCGCTCTGCCAGCGTTAGCTCGGGATTGACCACCGTCTGCTCCTGCTCGATCAGCTGCAGGGTAACGGCGCTCATATCCACCTGACGGTCGATGCTGCGCTGCGAGGTCTCGTAGCTGTCAATCTGATACTGCGTATCGGCGATGGCGCCCTCGATCTGGATCAGATCCTCCACGGTTTCGGCCTGGGCAAGGAGGGCATTGAGCCGGTCGCGCTTTTCGTAGAGCGTTTTCAGCCTGGCCTGATTGTCGACATACTGCGTGGTCATATCCACGGTGGATTCGCTGCGGTTGGTCACCTTGCCGGTGCCCTCCAAGGAGGCAAGAAAATCATCCAGACGTTCGCTGGGCACCCGCATGGTAAGGTTGATCCGGCGCACGGTTTCGCCGTACTGGTACAGGTTTTCGATGTAGCCGCCCATTTGGGCAAGCGTCTGCTGCACCTGCGCAAGCGTTTCGTCAAAGGCTTTGGTGTGCACGGTCAAATCAACGGTGCGCACAAGCTTTCGGCTTTGCGCCTGAAGCTGCGTTGCGCCGCCGGCGGCTTCGCCCTCGTCGTAGAAAGAGGCGCTGTCCTCCTGGTACGTCATGTCCTCGGCGGACAGGGCGGCATACTTGGCAGACATGCTTCTGGAAGCGCCGTTGGCGGACGGCTGCATGCTTCTTTCAACGGAGGCCGGGGTCTGGCCGTTGAGCCACCCCGTCCACAGGGTGCCCGCTACCAGCACCAGCGCGCAAAGCGCGGGGGCAAGTCTTTTCCAGATGGATTTTGGGGTTGTGCTTTTCATGATTTGAATGCTCTCCTCCCGTCGAATGTCCGCACGCCATCCCGTTTCAAAGCTTTCGGGGACGGGGGCGGCGTACAGGCGGCTCAGGCGCTGATCAAGCTCGTTCTGGTTTTCAGGCTGCATGCGTGAGCCTCCTTTCATTTGGAACAGACGAGGGAGAGTGTCTCTTTGTTCCCTGATTCATTCGGTTTCCCTCAACTTTTTGGCAAGCGCGTTTTTTGCACGGCTCAGGCGGCTTTTGACCGTTCCGCACTGCGTGCCGGTGGCCAGGGCGATCTGCTCGTAGGTCATCTGCTCGCCATAGTACAGCGAAAGCATGGTCTGCTGCTCCTGGGGCAATTCCAGAATCAGCTGCCAGAGCCGCTCGTTCTCGGCGCTTTGCACATAGGCCTCCTCCGGTGTGGGCGCGCCGGACACGGCATCAAACGGGGCATCCGGCTGATCCAGCGTAAGGTGCTCGCGGCGGTACCTCGCGCTTTTGAGCACATCCAGGCAGGTGTTGTGCGCAATGGCATACATCCACGACGCTACCCCCTTGCCCCTGAACGAAGGATAGGCCCTGAAGGCGCGCAGCATGCTTTCCTGAGCCGCGTCCTCGGCCTCGTGCACATTTCTGAGCATATGCAGGCAGTGGCGGTACACCATGCCGGCATAGGGCGCGCAGCGCTGCTCAAAATCCTGCCTGGGCATATGAAAGGGCAAACCCATCATGAGCGCACCTCCTTTCCCAATATCCATACCGGTATTATACGCCCCGGGCGGCGTTTGCGCAAGAGCGGGACAAGGCGGCGGAAAAGCTCGCTGCGCAGGTCAATCCAAAAAGGGTTTCGATCATTCGCGCCAATGTTTCACGTGAAACACTGGCGCCTTTCAAAGCCGGGGCCCTCCCCGGGCAGTACGCATACCCCGAAGGCCTGCTCCAGCGCGGGCGATAACAGGCATTCCCCGGGCGGTCCGCAAAAAAGAATCTGCCCCTGATGAACAAGCAGCGCCCGGTCGCATATCTGAGGCAGCAGCGCCAGATCGTGCAGCACCACCGCCACGCACTTGCCCTGCCCGCGCATCTGCCGGATCACGCGGATCACATCCAGCTGCGCGCCGATATCCAGATGGGTGAGCGGCTCGTCCAAAAGCACGTTAGGCGATTCCTGCGCCAGCAGCATGGCCAGGTACGCCATCTGCCGCTGCCCGCCGGACAGGGTGCGCACATCCCGCCGCGCATCCTCCAAAAGCCCTACCGCCGAAAGCGCGCGCTCCACCGCCTCGCGCCCATCCGTACCGTGCGCAAAGCGCCCCATCTCCACCAGCCTTTGCACGCTGATGGCCGGTACCGGCCTGCTCTGCGGCAAAAATGCCACGCGCCTGGCAAACGCCCTGGCCCGGTACGCATCCACGCTGCGCCCGTCCACCCGCACGGCGCCCTGACGCGGCTTCAAAAGCCCGGCGCACAGCCTTAGCAGCGTGCTTTTGCCCGCGCCGTTTGGGCCAATCAGCCCAACGACCTCGCCATCCTGCATGCGGCAGCTGACCTGGCGCAGCGTATCGCCCCGTCCATAGCCAAAGCTGACGCCTTCCAGCTCAATCATGCCCGCGCCCTCCCCGAAGAAGCAACAGCAAAAAGAACGGCCCGCCCACCAGCGACAGCACAATGCCCACCGGCAGCTCGTAGGGCGCAAAAGCCGTGCGCGCCGCCGTATCGCACAAAAGCATCATCACCGCGCCCGTAAGCATGGAAAGCGGCAGCACCCGCCTGTGCTCGCCGCCCACGGCCCGGCGCACCATGTGCGGACTCATCAGCCCCACAAAGCCCACCAATCCCGAAAAGCTGACCGCCGCGCCCGCCAGCAGGGAGGAAAGCATCAAAAGCAGCGTGCGGGTGGCCTTTACCCGAAGACCCACGCTTTGGGCCACCTCGTCGCCAAGGCACAGCACATCCAGCCGTCCGGCCAGCGCAAGCGCCAGTCCCAGCCCGGGTACGATGTACCACGCCGCGCCGTACACGCGCCCGGCGCTTACGCCGCCAAACCCGCCGATGCGGAAGGCCGTAAGCCCCAGCGTTACCTCGGGGGCAAGGGTGGTAATCAGATCCGTACCGGCGGAGAGGATGGCGCTGACCGCCACGCCCGCCAGCACCACCGTCAGCCGGGATGCGTTGGTGCGCTGCACCAGCGCAAGAATGAGCATACTGGTGAAAAACGCCCCCGCAAACGCCGCTGCGGGCAAAAGCCCCGCGCTCATGGGCGCAAGATAGCTGACCAGCAGCGTCATAAACCCCGCGCCGGCGTTTACGCCAATGATATTGGGCCCCGCCAGCGGGTTGCCCAGCACCCCCTGAATGATGGCCCCCGCGCAGGCCAGCGCCGCGCCGCACAAAATGGCGGCCACGGTGCGCGGCAGGCGGATGTGCACCAGAATGCGCCTGGCCGCTCCATCGGCCCGGATGGCCTCCATCAGGGAAAGGCCGCTGGCGCCCGCGCACAGCGAAAGGAGCGCTGCAAGCATGAGCAGCGCTCCCAGCACAAGGGAAAGAACCGTCGTTTTATTTCTGAAACAGCATTTCATACAAATACTCGTAGCTTTCGGCCCATCTTGCGTTGGGCTTGTAGTGAAACAGCTCCTTGGGCAGCACCTGCATGCGGCCTTCCTGCACCGCCCGAAGCGAGCGGAACGCGGGGTTTGCGCCCAGCGTTTCCTCCAGCGCGGCAAGCGCGGCCTGCTCATCGCCGCCCATGATGCTTACCAGAATCCAGTCCGGGTCCTCCGTTACGATGGCCTCCAGCGACAGCTCCTCCAACAGGGAAGGATGCAGATCCACCAGGTTCACGCAGCCCAGATCCTGTAGCATTACCCCGGCCAGGTTATCCGTGCCCTTGGCTTTGGCCCCGCCGGAATAGGCGCGCAAAAGCAGCACCGTGGGGCCCTCCTGCAGGGCAGCCTTTTCCACCGTTTGGCGGATGGACCGCTCCATGGGCACAACGATCTGTTCATACAGATCGCGCCTGCCCGTTTGTTGGGTAAACACATCCATCATGGCGGCGTAATCCTGCCAGGTATCCACGCGGAAGGCCGTGCACGCAATGCCCGCGTCCTGCAGCACCTGCATGGCGCTTACCTGCTGGGCGATATCGGCCGACAGGATCACCCAGTCCGGCTCCAGGGCGATAATGCATTCCAGATTGGGCGCTTTGGTGGTGCCGATGATCTGCGCATCCGGCAAATCCAGCCCGCGCTCCTGGATGGCGTCGTCCGTTACGCCCACCAGCGTGCCGCCCGCCTGCACCCACGCCTCCGAAAAGCTGCCGTACAGGCTGATTACACGCTCAGGCGCCTGCGCCGCCGCCAGGGACGGCGCAAGCAGCAACAGCACAAGTACCATCCACTTTCTCATCCGCGCACCTTGATCGGGGCAGCCAGAATCTGCTCCTTGCGGTTGAGCAGGTCATCACCCTCGATGGCCTTTTCAAAGGCCTCCACGCCCACGCGGTCGATGGCCGCGCCCAGGCGCTCCTTCTGATAGGCGTTCTCGCGGAACCACAGAAGCACCTTTTCGGTGATGGTTTCCAGCTCGTCCTCATGGTAGTAGCGGTTGAGGCGGGTGCCCATGCGGGTATGCTTGCCCCAGGTGCCGCCCACATACACGGCGAACACGGTTTCCGGCTCGCAGCCTACCACGCCGAAGGGGCAGCGGTTGACGCACACGCCGCACTCGTTGCACACGGACGCATCCACGCTGATCTTGCCATCGGCAACCCTGGCGGCCTTCATGGGGCAGCGGGCTTCAATGGCGCACTTGCCGCAGCCGCGGCACTTATCCAGATCGCGGAGGGGAATTTTGTGCCCCTCAAAGCCGATGTCGTTCAGGCTGGGCTTCATGCAGCTATTGGGGCAGCCGCCTACGCTGATTTTGAACTTGTGGGGCAGCGTAACATCATGCCAGCCGGTGTAGAAGGTATCAAACAGCCTGGCGGCGATGCCCTGGGTATCGGCGTTGCCGTACACGCAGGTGGTGCCCTTGCACGCCGTGATGGGACGCACCTTCGCGCCCGTGCCGCCGGTTACCATGCCCACACTCTGCACGCGCTGCTGAACGGCCTGCTCATACTCCAGCGGCACTCCGGGAATTTCCACCTGCAGGCGCGAGGTAAACGATACGTAGCCCCGGCCGTATTCCCTGGCGCAGTCGGCCACCACCTGCAGCTGCTCGGCCGTCATGGTGCCGTTTTTGTTGACCACGCGAACATTGAAGGTTTCGGTGCCGCGGTTGTGCAGAAAGCCAAGCGCCTTGACGCGGGTAATTTCCTTTTCTGTAAGTGCCATTGATGCAAACCTCCTTGGTAAGATCAGTTGTTGGGGGATCGTTTTTCCACAATATGGCCATCACGTTTCCAGATGCAGGCGGCCGGAACCGTGCCCCTCACGCTGGAAAGCGGGTACACCTGCGCGTTTCTGCCCACGACGGAGCCGGGATTGAGCACGGTATTGCAGCCGATTTCGGCAAAATCGCCCAGCATGGCGCCCACCTTTTTCAGCCCCGTGTTGATGGCTTCATCGCCCATGCGCACGGTAACGGGGGTTTTGTCGCCCTTGACGTTGCTGGTAATGCTGCCCGCGCCCATATGCGCATGATAGCCCAGAATGCTGTCGCCCACATAATTGTAGTGCGGGGTTTGCACGCTGTCAAAGAGGATCACGTTTTTCAGCTCCGCGGAGTTACCCACCACGCAGCCCGCGCCCACCAGCGCGCTGCCGCGGATGAAGGCGCAGTGCCGCACCTCGGTCCGCGGGCCGATGATGCACGGTGCGCCCAGAAAAGCCGTGGGGGCGACGACGGCCGTGCGGTGCACCCACACCTGCGGCGCGGGCTGATCATATTCATCGCCCAGCTGCGGACCCAGCGCAAGGATCAGCTCCCTGATGCCCCCCAGCGCCTGCCACGGATAGGAAAACTGTTTCAAATATTCTTTGGCAATGGTATGATCCAGATCGTACAAATCGGTTATGGTATACACCGGAACACTCCTTTCTGTTACAGCGCGGCGCTGCGGAGAAAGAGCCCCGCAAACATGCCAACCACCCACAGGCCAAAGCATATCCATTTGACCAGCGAACATACCTTCGCCGCCTTCACGGTAAGCCTTTCGCCCAGCAGCAGCAGGCTTTCGGCCATGCCGCACACAACGGCGGCGGCGGCCAGCGCGTTCATGGCCCATGCCAGCCAGCGCAGGGAGGCGGTATTATGCGCCACCACCGCCATGGCAACGCCCACATAAAACAGCAGGGGCACAAACAGCCAGTCAAACTGGCCAAGCAGCGCCCTTGCCTGTGCATCCATGCCGTCCCATTCGCGGGTGAGCTCGGCCGGGTCATAGCCAAAGCGCATCTGCGGGGGCTGATAGCCCCTGTGCTGCTTTTGCAGCGCGATCAGGCGCTTTCGCAGCAGCCATCCAAACAGCACGATCCCTGCCAATGACAGCACGGTCATGCCCATCCAAAGCCGGTTCATGTGTTTTCCTCCAGCCCAATGCCCAAACGGGTGCAGGGCACACGGCCGTTGAGCAAATCATCAATATGGTATCTGGCGTGGCCGATCACCACGTTGGTGCCCTCCTCCACCGCGCGCAGGGCAAAGGCCAGCTTGGCGCGCGCGCCGTTGGCGCCGCTGCGGCTTGCGCCGTTGCAATGGCTCATCAGCTCCTGCACCTTCAGGCGCACCTGCTCAATGCTCCGGCCGGACACCAGCCGCACCAGGGTGGAGGGATCGTTACGATCCAGATAGATGCCGTCCGTGCTGGTAAGCAGGATCAGGTTGCGGGCGCCCATTAACCGGGCCACCACGGCGGCGGTTTCATCGTTATCCACGCATTCCACCACCTCGCCGCCTCCGGCGCGGCGGCTGGCCAGCTCCATCTTGCGCACTTCCTCATCGCTGACGGGATCGTTGTAGTTGATGATGGGAATCACGCCCTGCTCCACCGCGCGGCTGAGCAGCCGGCGGATGTGCTCGCGGCGCAGGGGATCGTTAAAATGCGTGTGCTCCACCAGCACCTGACGGATGCCGTATTCAGGCTTGACGAACTGGCGGTAGGTATTCATCAGAATGGTTTGCCCCTGCGCGGCGTAATCGGCCTTATCCTCCTCGGCAAGGCCGCACAGCTCATGTCCGGCGCGGTGCATGTAATCCAGCCGGCCGATTTCGGCCGCGCCGCTGGTAACCAGCGCCATACCGGGCCTTAAATCGCCGCCCAGGCGCTGAAAAATATTGTAATCAATCTGGTTTTCGGCCTTCTGGATCAGGGCCATGCTTCCAATTTTGACCACCAGATTCAGCATTGGTATTCCATTTCCTCCCTCCCTGCAAACTGATTTTATGATACCGCAACAGGATGGGGTATGTCAATCGCGGACATACGAAAATCACCCCCGCAGTTTTTGGCTGCAGGGGCAATGATTGCATGTTTGTTTATTCCAGCTCAAAGGCGCCGGTATACAGCCTGTAGTAGGTGCCCTTCTGGGCAAGGAGGGTTTCGTGGTTGCCGCGCTCGATAATGCGTCCCTGATCCAGCACCATGATGGCGTCGGAATTGCGCACGGTGGAAAGGCGGTGCGCAATCACAAACACGGTGCGGCCCTTCATCAGCGCATCCATGCCGCGCTGCACAATGGCCTCGGTGCGGGTATCGATGGAGGAGGTGGCCTCGTCCAGAATCATCACGGGCGGGTCGGCCACCGCCGCGCGGGCGATAGAGATGAGCTGGCGCTGCCCCTGGGAAAGGCCGCTGCCGTCGCCGGAAAGCACGGTGTTGTAGCCGTCGGGCAGCATGCGGATAAAGCTGTCCGCACCGGCCAGGCGGGCGGCGGCGATGCATTCCTCATCGGTGGCGCTCAGGTTGCCGTAGCGCAGGTTTTCCATCACGGTGCCGGTAAACAGGTTGACATCCTGCAGAACAATGCCAAGGGAGCGGCGCAGGTCAGCCTTTTTGATTTTGTTGATGTTGATGCCGTCGTAGCGGATCTTGCCATCGGCAATATCGTAAAAGCGGTTGATCAGGTTGGTGATGGTGGTTTTGCCCGCGCCGGTCGCGCCCACAAAGGCGATCTTCTCGCCGGGATGCGCGTAGATGGATACATCATGCAGCACGGTTTTTTCGGGCACGTAGCCAAAATCCACCTCCGTCAGCTGGATATCGCCCTTCAGCTCCGTGTAGGTCAGGCTACCGTCCTGATGCGGATGCTTCCAGGCCCACAAGCCGGTGTGCTGTTCCGTTTCCGTTACGCTGCCATCGGGCAGGCGCACGGCGTTGACAAGGGTTACGTAGCCGTCATCCTGCTCGCTGGGCTCATCCATCAGCGTAAAGATGCGCTCCGCGCCCGCAAGCGCCATAATCACGGAGGCCAGCTGCTGGCTTACCTGCGAAATGGGCATGACGAACGAGCGGCTCAGGGTAAGGAAGGAGGCGATCATGCCCAGCGTTACCGTGCCGCCAAAGCCGGACAGGCTGAGGTTGGGGACGGCAAAGAGGGAAAGAATGGCGCCAAAGATGGCCAACAGTACGTACATGATGTGCCCAAGGTTGTTGTTGATGGGCCCCATGATATTGGCAAACTGGTTGGCGCTGGTGGCGTTCTGGCACAGCTCCTCGTTGCGGCGGTCAAACTCCTCCACGGTTTTGGCCTCGTGGTTGAATACCTTGACCACCTTCTGGCCGTTGATCATTTCCTCAATGTAGCCGTTTACGCTGGCAATGGACTGCTGCTGCCGCATAAAGAACTTGCCGCTCTGCGCGCTGACCCGGCCGGTTACAAACACAATGAGCACCGTAAAGAGCAGCACGAACATCGTCAGCCACACGCTCTGGCTGATCATGGCCACAAACACGGAAATCATGGAAACCACGGTGCTGAACACGCTGGGCAGCGCCTGGGAAATGAGCATGCGCAGGGTTTCGGTATCGTTGGTATAATAGCTCATGACCTCGCCGTAGCTGTGGGTATCAAAGTAGCGGATGGGCAGGGTTTGCATATGGGCAAACATTTCATCGCGCACGGTTTTCAGCACGCCCTGGCTTACCGTAACCATGATGCGGTTGTAGACAAAGCCGCACATCATGCCCACCAGGTAGATGCACGCCATGCGCGCAAGCGCGATGGCCAATCCGCCAAAGGCGGGGTTTTCCACCCCCAGCAGGGGCATGATGTGGTCGTCAATCAGCGTGCGGATAAAGGAGGAGCTCATCACGCTGGCAACGGAGTTGCCCACAATGCAAAGCATAACCAGAATCAGGCGCAGCCTGTATTTGGCCACATAGCTCATCAGCCGCCTGACGGTGCCCTTCATATCCTTTACCTTGCGTCCGTCTCCGTGAGGGCCTCTGGGGCCGTGTCCTCTCATCATTCGTCCTCACCGCCTTTCATCTGGCTTTCGTACACCTCGCGATAAATGCTGCTGGTTCTCATCAGCTCATCATGCGTGCCCACAGCGTTTACCTCGCCGCCTTCCAGCACCACAATCTGGTCGGCGTCCATTACGCTGGCCACGCGCTGGGCGATGATGATCTTGGTTACATTGGGGATTTCCTCGCGGAAGGCCCTGCGGATGAGCGCGTCGGTGGCCGTATCCACCGCGCTGGTGGAATCGTCCAGGATGAGCACCTTGGGCTTTTTGAGCAGCGCGCGGGCAATGCACAGCCGCTGCTTCTGGCCGCCGGATACGTTGGAGCCGCCCTGCTCGATATGGGTATCATACTTGTCCGGGAAGCTCTGGATAAAGCCGTCCGCCTGGGCAAGCTGGCAGGCGTGGATCATTTCCTCATCGGTGGCGTGTTCATTGCCCCAGCGCAGGTTTTCCTTGATGGTGCCGGAAAACAGCACGTTTTTCTGCAGCACAAAGGCCACCGCGTCGCGCAGAGCGGTCAGGTCGTACTCCCTTACATCCACGCCGCCCACCTTTACGCATCCCCCGGTAACGTCGTACAGGCGCGGAATCAGCTGCACAAGGCTGGATTTGGACGAGCCCGTGCCGCCCAGAATGCCAATGGTCTGCCCGCTTTCAAAGCGCAGATTGATGTGGTTGAGCACCGGCCTTTCCGCCGTGCTGTTGTAGCGGAACACCACATCCTCAAAGGCCACGCTGCCGTCCCTTACCTGCATAACGGCGTTTTCGGGGCTGGTGATGTCGCTCTTTTCATCCAGCACCTCCACAATGCGCTCGGCCGCCGCGCGGCTGATAACCACCATGACAAAAATCATGGAAAGCATCATCAGGCTGGAAAGAATCTGTGTGGTGTAGGTAAACAGGCTGGTCAGCCCGCCCGTGGAAAGGCCCAGCGCCGCGTCGCCGCCGCAGGCCACCACAGCTTTGGCGCCCAGCCAGCTGATGAGAATCATGCAGCCGTACACGCAAAACTGCATCAGCGGCATGTTGAAGGCCAGGA
This sequence comes from Clostridia bacterium, assembly GCA_016297535.1. Lineage (GTDB taxonomy): Bacteria > Bacillota > Clostridia > Christensenellales > Aristaeellaceae > Limiplasma. The sequence goes on from JAEDGL010000025.1 coordinate 17,619, forward strand.
TTTTTTCGGCCGCGGAGTTCAGATCAAAGATGGATTTGGAGGCGTCCCTGAACTTGCGCTCCTCATCATCCTCCCGTACAAAGGCCTTGACCACGCGAATGCCGCGCAGGTTTTCCTGCACAACGGTGTTCAGCCGGTCAACGCGCTTGAACATCTGGGTAAACAGGCCGTGGGCCTTCTTTACGATAATGGCCAGGCCAATCACCAGCACAGGAACAAACGCCACAAAGATAAAGCTGAGCCGGGCGTCGATGCCAAAGGCCGCCACCAGCGAAAAAATCAGCATGAACGGCGCGCGCACCGCCGTGCGGATGATCATCTGAAAGGCGTTTTGCACATGGCTTACATCGGTGGTCAGGCGGGTTACCAGGCCGCCGGTGGAATATTTGTCGATATTGCCAAACGAAAAATCCTGCACATGGTCAAACATATCCTTGCGCAGGTTTCTGGCAAAGCCTGCCGAGGCCGTAGCGGCGTTTTTGCCGCTGAGCACGCCAAAGGCCAGCGAGGCCAGGCTGCACAAAAACAGCAGAAGACCCATTTTTAAAATCATGGGCATGCTGCCCGCGTTGATGCCCCGGTCGATCAGCCGGGCCATGATCAGCGGGATCACGCATTCCATTACCACCTCCAGTGAGATGTACACCGGCGCCTTGATGGTGGCCGTTTTGGATTCGCGCAGGCTGCGCAGTAATTTTCGAATCATATGTACCCTCCTTTTGCAGGGCAAACACCCTTCTTAGCCGTGCCGTTCCTTTTGACTTACGTTTTCCACCATGCGGTCCACAAAGGAAAAAAGCAGCTCCTTTTCCTGCTCGCTAAAGCCTTCCAGCAGCTGTGCGTCGGTCTTTTCGCCCACAAGGCGCATTTCCTCGCCCATCCGGTCGGATTTTTCCGTAAGCACCAACTTTTTCAGCCTTGCGTCGTGCTCCACGCTCAGGCGTTTGACCAGGCCCTTTTCTTCCATCAGCACCAGCACGCGGGAGGCGGTGGAACGGGTGATGCCAAACTCCTTTTCCACATCCTTCTGATAGATATCGCGGTGCTCGTTGGCCTTGAGAAAACGGATGATGCGCATGTTGGTGCCGGTTACATCGTCCTTTTGCCTGCAGGCTCCGCCGTTTTGACACAAAAAGCGGCGGATGACATGATCCAGCTTATGCAGCTCTCTGCCGATATGTCTTTGCTCCTGACTCATAGGGGAACCTCCTGTTAAAGTTAGAAATACAACAATCGAAACAAGTATAAAAAAAGATGGCGCAATCGTCAAGACCATTTCTGTGAACGTTAGGTGAAACTTTCTACCTGTCTGACGTGTTTTTTGCAAGCAGTGCCAAAAGCGCCGCGGGAATGGGGCTTTCCACCGTAAGCCACTCGTGCGTAAGCGGATGCCTGAGCCGGATCAGGGCGCTGTGCAGGGCAAAGCGGCCGGGCAGCTCCCCGGGCAGCTCGGTTCCATACAGAAAATCGCCCGTAACGGGGCAGCCCATATGCGCCATATGCACGCGGATCTGGTGGGTGCGCCCCGTATCCAGCCGGAGGCGCACAAGGCTGCGGCTGCCCTGCTGCAAAACGCGGTAATACGTGCGGGCCTCGCGTCCCCCCTGGCGCACTTCGCGGCGCACGGTGGCGCCATCCGCCTTGGCGATGGGCAGGTCAATCAGCCCCTCCTGCTGCGCAAGCCGGCCGTCGATCACGGCCAGGTATTCGCGGACAAAGCCGTCCGTGTGCAGCTGCTGCTGCAGCAAATACTGGATATGCGCGTTTTTGGCCACAATCATCAGGCCGCTGGTGCCCTTGTCCAGGCGGTTGACCGGCCTGTACAGAAACGTTTGCGGCTGGCCAAGGTAAGCGTACAGCGCGTTTTCCAGCGTAACCACATCCTGCGCCGAGCCGCACACCGAGGGCATGGGCGCGGGCTTGTCAATCACCCAGAAGCAATCGTCCTCGTAGGCTATGGTCAGGGGAGCCTCCATCGCCCGGGGACGAAAGGCCTCCTTCTCGGGCACGGAAAGACACAGCTGCTGCCCGGCCCTTACTCGCACATCCGCCGTGGCGCGCACGCCGTCCAGCGTGATGCATCCCTCAAACTTGGCGCGCTTGAACTGGGAGCTGCTCATGCCGATACAGCCAAGGGCGATGGAGCGTATGCTCCTTCCTTCCATTTCGGGCAAAATGATGATGCGGTGGGTGGGCATGGTCTTCCTCCTGCGGATTTCTTTTGCCCAGTATAGCACAGGATGGGCCGGATATGGTATACTGTTTGTATCCTTTCATCAGGAGGCGCAGATATGCAAATCGCTCTTATTGCCGATCTGCACGGCAACCGTCCCGCGGTGGAGGCGCTGGAAAAAGATCTTGCCCTGCTCAGGCCGGATCAGATCATCTGCCTGGGCGATATCGTGGGCAAGGGCCCCAGCAACGATTTTACCTTTGACTGGGCCATGGCGCACTGCGATCTCATCCTTGGCGGCAACTGGGATTACGGGGTGGGGCAGCAGGCGTTTCCCAATGATCTGTACTACTGGCAGCAGCTGGGTGAAGAACGCATGAAAACCCTGCGCGAGCTGCCCCGCGAGCACGAAATCACGCTGAGCGGCCGGCGGATCCGGCTGTTTCACGGCAGGCCGGTGATGGAAAACCTGATCACCGCACACCATCCGCTTGCCGAAATCGAACCGTTTTTTTCAGATGCGCAGGGAAACCGCTACGATGTGGTCATCTATGCCGATGCGCACCGTCAGGCCTACCGCACCATTTCGCCCGGGCTGTTTGTAAACACCGGCTCCGTAGGCAACGCCATGGGCGTTCCCAAATGCTGCTACGCGCTTGTGTGCGGGCAGGAGGGCCCGGCCCCCGCGCCGTTTGAAATCCGGCTGCGCCAGGTGGATTACGACCGGGAGCAGGCCGTGCGCGATGCCCAAAACGCGCCCGCTGTGCCCCTTATTGAAACCTATATCCGCGAAATCCAAACCGGTATCTACAGCCGCTGAATGTTTGTCAGCGGTTTTTTCTTTCCATAATTGACATTTTCGGATTGACGTACCCATCCAAAACAGGTAAAATGTAAGATAGGTTAAACCGTCTATCCTGATACGCAAGGAGGCGCTCATGTCCTTTTCCAGCGATGTAAAAAACGAGCTGGCCGCTGTAAAGCCCGAAAAAAGCTGCTGCGGCCTGAGCGAGCTTTGCGGTTTGTATGCCACCATGGGCAGCCTTAGCCTGCTTGGCCGCGGAAAGGTAAACGTACAGCTGACCAGCGAAAGCCTGTCGGTATGCCGCCGCGCCTATACGCTGCTGGTGCAGTCGCTGCATGTATCGCCCCAGATTCACTACGTAACCAACGCCCGCTTTGGCGGCACGCGCAAATGCGTGCTTACGCTTGGGCCCATTCATTCGCCCGCGTTTCTCAGAGCCCTTGGCATGATGGACGAGGCGGGCAGCCTGCGATCCACCACGCCGCATATGGCGCTTACCCGCCAGTGCTGCATGCGCGCGTTTCTGCGCGGCATTATGTTAGGGGGCGGCACCATGTCCAACCCCGAGCAGAGCTATCATCTGGAGCTGCCCTGCCGCGACAGCGGTATCCAGGCCATGATGGCCAAAAGCATGCAGCGCATGGGATTGCCCATCAAGCTGGGGGTGCGCCGCGAGCATACCTACTTTTATTTGAAGCAATCCGATCAGATCGTGGCCTTTTTAACGGTGATCGGCGCGCATACCTCCGTTATGCAAATCGAAGACCTGCGCGTTAAAAAGCAGGTGATGGAAACCGTCAACCGCGCCATGAACTGCGACAACGCCAATCTGCAAAAGCAGATGGATGCAAGCAGCGCCCAGGTGGAGGCCATCCGCCGCCTGCGCGACAGCGACAGGCTTTCCACCCTGCCCGCGGGGCTGCAGGAAATTGCGCTGGCCAGGCTCAACGCGCCGGATGCGTCGCTTACGGAGCTGGGGCAGATGCTGCATCCCCCCATTGGCAAAAGCGGCGTCAACCACCGCATGAGGCGGCTGATGACCTATCTGGAGCCCACAATGGATTCTTAAGGCCAGCTTGTCGAAAAAGCTCGCTTCGCGATCTTTTCCGACAGAAACTGGCGGAAATGTTTTCGGCAAGGCCGAAAACTCCCCGCCCGCCCGGCAAAGCCGGGCGATACGAATCAAAGTCAGAGGGGCTGCGGC
>JAEDGL010000179.1 GCA_016297535.1 Clostridia bacterium
TGATGGTGGCGGCGGGCTCGGTCATGGGATCGTAGTAGCCGATCTCCTCGATGAAACGGCCATCGCGGGGAGCGCGCTCGTCAGCGACCACCACGCGGTAGAAAGGCATCTTCTTCATACCCATTCTCTTCAGACGAATCTTAACAGACATTTTTCGGTTCCTCCTAATGCTTTTGCTGGATGGTGATATCTGAAAATCACAAAGGCGTGATTGACAGGCAATGTCGGGGCGGATGCGGCCCGATGGTTAAAAGGGCATGCGCATGCGCATTTTGCCGCGTTTGCCGGGGCGCATCATTTTTTTCATCATTTCCTTGGATTGCTCAAACTGGCGGATCAGGGCGTTTACATCCTGCACGGTGGTGCCGGAGCCGGCGGCGATGCGCTTGCGGCGGCTGGCGTTGAGAATGCCGGGATTGCGGCGCTCGCGGGGGGTCATGCTGCGGATGATGGCCTCGGGCTTTTTCAGGGCGCCCTCGTCGATTTCCACATCCTGCAGCCTGGAGCCGATGCCGGGCAGCATGCTGAGCATGCTTTGCAAGCCGCCCATTTTTTTCATCTGCTGCATCTGGCTCAGGAAATCCTCCAGCGTAAGATCGGCGGGGCCGCGCTTGAGCAGCTTTTCGGCCTCCTCGCCGTCAAAGGCCTCCTGCGCCTTTTCCACCAGCGTCATCACATCGCCCATGCCCAGAATGCGGCTGGCCATGCGGTCCGGGTGGAAGATTTCGATATCGCTCAGCTTTTCGCCGGTGCCGGAGAACTTGATGGGCTTGCCCACGACCGCCTTGATGGAAAGGGCGGCGCCGCCGCGGGTATCGCCGTCGAGCTTGGTAAGGATAACGCCGTCGATGCCCAGGCTTTCGTTAAAGCTTTTGGCCACGGTTACCGCGTCCTGGCCGGTCATGGCGTCCACCACAAAGAGGATTTCCTGCGGCCTGACGGCATCCCGCACGTTGCGAAGCTCCTGCATAAGCGCCTCGTCGATGTGCAGGCGGCCGGCCGTATCGATGATCAGCACATCGCGGCCATAGTCGCGGGCGTACTCCACGGCTTCCAGCGCGGTTTTCACGGGATCTTGCGTGCCGTGCTCGTAAACCGGCACATCCACCTGTTTGCCCACCACCTGCAGCTGGGTGATGGCGGCGGGGCGGTAGATATCGCACGCGGCCAGCAGCGGCTTTTTGCCATCCTTTTTCAGGAAATTGGCCAGCTTGGCGGCCATGGTGGTTTTACCGGCGCCCTGCAGGCCGCACAGCATGTAAATGGTGGGCACGCTGGAGGACCAGGTGAGCCTGGCATGCTCCGTGCCCATGAGCGCGGTCATTTCCTCGTTGACAATCTTGATCACCTGCTGGGAGGGGGTCATGCTTTCCAGCACATCCTGCCCCACGCAGCGCTCGGTTACCTTTTTGCAAAAATCCTTTACGACCAGGTAGTTTACATCGGCTTCCAGCAGCGCCATGCGCACCTCGCGCATCGCGTCCTTCACCACCTGCTCGGTCAGCCTGCCGCGCCCTGTCAGCTTGGAGAGCGCACCGGAAAGCTTCTGGCTGAGTCCCTCAAAGGCCATGGGTTACTCTCCTTCCTGCTGGCGGATGATCCGGCGCATCAGCTCCCCGGCCTCCTCCAGCCTGGCTTGGTCCTGTTCGTTGGCGGAATGCACGGCCTGCACCAGCGCAAGCGCGCGCCTGAGCTGCCTTTCGGTTTCCTCCGACCGGCCCATGCTGCCAAGGGCCGCTTCGTACCGGCGCAGCTTCTGCACCGAGCGCGTAATCAGCTCGTGCACGTTCTGGCGGCTTACCTCCAGCTCCTCGGCGATCTCCCCCAGGGAAAGATCCTCCTCGTAATACAGCCGCAGCGCATCCTGCTGCTTTTGCGTAAGCAGCCCGCCGTAAAAGGCGCACAGCGTGCCGATTTCCACGCTTTTTTCAAGCTTTTCCAGCTCGTCGTTTCCCACCGGCTTCATGTGCCATCCTCCCGCTATCAAGCATTTGTTCCTGACAGCCTATGTATCCTACACGATTTTTTCGCCGGTGTCAAGTGTTTTTGCTTGAAAGCGCCGTTTTTTATGCCTCGGGCGGCGTGGAGATGAGCGCGCGGCCCACGCCCACCAGCGATACGGCGGGGCAGGCGGCGGGCAGCAGCACGGTATCGCCCGCACGAAGGTCGATGGTATCGCCCTGCCAGGTCAGCAGCAGGCTGTTAAGCGCGGTAAGCATGCGGAAGGCGCGGGGATGGGGCGCCAGCTCGCACCGGCCGTTGACGCAGGCGCAATCCAGCCGGAAGGCGGGCACATCCAGCAGGTTGACCAGCTCGTTGTCGCCGGAGGCGGGCATCCGGGCGCGCTGTCCCCGGAGCGCGGGGTCGATCACATCCAGCGACTGGCGGATGTGCAGGGGGCGTTTTTCACCGGCGGCGTTGGTGCGGTTGAAATCCCACAGGCGGTAGGTAACATCGCTGGACTGCTGGATTTCGTAGAGCAGAATACCCGCGCCGATGGCATGCACCATGCCGGCGGGCATAAAATAGACATCGCCGGGCTGAACGGGCACGCGGGCGATCAGCGGCTCGATATCCTCGCCGTTTTCAAGACCCCGGCGCAGCTGATCCAGCGTAACGCCGTCGCGGATGCCATAGAGGATGCTTGCGCCCTCCTCCGCCTTGAGGATAACCCAGGCCTCGGTCTTGCCCAGCTTGCCCTCGTTGGCGCGCGCGTAGGCGTCGTCGGGGTGCACCTGCACGCTGAGGGACTGCCGGGCCGCCAGCAGCTTGAGCAGCAGCGGAAACTCCTGCCCGGCATAATCTCCCACCAGCCTTGCGCCGTCGCGGCGGATGAGCTCGGGAAGGGTTTCGCCGCGGCCGGTGCGGCTTTCCAGCTTTGCAATCGCGCTGATCTCCAGCGCCTCGCCGGTGCGCGGATCGGGAATGTCGCGGCCAAATTCGTCCCGCAGCTGCTCGCCGCCCCAGGGAGTCATCTCGCCGTAGCGGTAGGCGGGATACATGCGGATGGGCAGCATCGGGCATTCGTCCGACAGGGGGGCTTCAAAGCACACATACTCCATGCCGAAGTTTTCCAGGTAGATGCGGCCCACCTCGCGGGTCATGGCGCGCTCAAACAGGCGAAGCATGCGCTGATCCTCGCAGCTTACATCCATGCGCAGGCTGTCGTAGCCCAGGCGCAGCGCCTCCTCCCGCACAAAGGCCAGCACACGCATGGCCATCTCGGTGCCAAACACCTGCGGCAGCATGGCAAAGCGGTGCAGCGTGGCCGGGCGCACGCCGTAGTGCCACTCCATGCGGTTGTATTCCTCCGTCAGATCGCCGCTTAGCGCAAACGCGCCCGACAAGCACCCGTCCTCCTGCACGCTGTACAGCCTGCCGGCGTGCATGTCCTCCTCCAGCTGGGCGCGGGTGGGATACACCTCCCACTCCCACTGGCGCAGGCCGTTTTGATTCATATCGCTGATAACATCCTGATACAGCGCGCAGATTTCTCCAAACCGTTCTTCCCGGACCCTGGCAAATTCAATCATGCGTTTCTTCCTCTCGTAGCAGCGGTTACTCGTTTGTGGACGGGGGCACCAGGGCGGTATACCGCAAAAGCCCTGAAAGCTCCTCCGCGTGGGATACGGGACAGATAACGGCGTAAACCGCCGTATCGCTCTGGGCAAACACGCACACGCTGGTATCGTTCTGCATGCGCGCGGCGTTCAGCCCGCCCATGGTGTACAGGGCGGACGCATCCAGCCGGTAGCCGTTTTGCTGAAGCAGCGTAACGGCGCGGGTGGGGCGCATGCTTTGCACCAGCAGCTGCGCGCCGTCCTCAAAGGCATAGGTGATGGCAACGCAGCGCGCGTAGCCGCCCTCCAGGGCGGTATCATAAATGCGCGCCTTGTGCATGGTCAGCGCCTGGCCCAGCACCAGCACCGGCTGGCCAAAGGTATCCGCCAGCTTCTGCCCGTCGCTTTCGCCCGGCATGTCCACCGCGCTCATGGGCATGGTAATGGTTTCCTCCACGGGCTTTTGCACGGATTTGGCCTCCTCGTCCGGCTCGCCCAGCAGCAAAAACAGGTAGGCAAAAATCAGCGCAAGAATCAGCAGCAGCGCCAGTCCCGCGCGCCGGATCACGCGGCCGGCAACGGAGGGCTGCCGCTTTTGTGTTTCCTCTACGGCGGGGGAGGGAACGGGCCTGTCCGGCGCAGGGCCGGAACGGTTGGTTTTGTTTTGCATGGGGTTCTCCTTTTTTGTCGGGCGGTCATTTGCCGCCCCGTTCATAGGGCGGCCTCAGGCTGTCGATCAACCCTCTGGGAGGCGTCGGAGGGCCGCAGCCCTCCGACGCTTGTTCCGAGCCCAGCGACCTGTGCGCTGGGCTCGGTTGCCTTGCGCAGCAAG
>JAEDGL010000180.1 GCA_016297535.1 Clostridia bacterium
CTGGGAGATGCCGAACACCTCGGTGGAGGCCAGACGCATATACAGGTGGTTGCTGCTGATGCAGTCCTGGACATACTGCAGGGAGGGGGTGGGCGAGATCTTCACTTCCTTGTTGTACGACAGCACGGAGGTGCCGGCCGCCACATGTCTCTGCCCCTCCTCGCTGAAAATCGCCATCAGAACCTCCATGACGGCGGCCTTCTTGGCCTTGTCCTGCTCCACCGTGTTGGAAACGGCCAGCTGGCACATGGGATAGGTCAGCAGCCAGTTATCCTGCTCGGTTTCTCCGAAATAGGGAAGGATCACACTGTTGATCCCCCGCTCATTCGTGATGATATCCGCCAGAGCCGCCGTGTTGCGAACCATGGCGGTCTTTCCCTGATAATAGGGCTCCATCGTAGCGGAAAACTGCAGCTCCTCGTCGCCGGGCTGGAAGCGGACATCCTTCAGGAACTGCTCGTACTTCCGGAAGACCGTGGGCCAGACCTCATCGTCCAGACCCACCTGCGCCTTGGCGGTCTCGCTCTCATAGGCCATGCGCCACTTGGTACCCTCCAGGCTCATCAGATCGGAAATGGCGCAGCCCTGCATGGTTTCAAGGCAGGTGTAGTCATATTTCCAGTCGGTCTGGAAGCCCTTGATGCCCACCGCCTCGAAGGCATCGATGGCTGCCACGAACTCGGAATAGTTGGTGGGCAGGGGGATGTTGTACTGGTCAAACAGATCCTTGTTCGCCATGATGCTGTCCACCTCGGCGCACATGGGGAGCCACCGGATGGCGCCGCCGGTCTCCCGGTTGACCTCCAGGTAGCTTGTGTAGAAGGTGCCTGCCACCTCGGTCTGGCTCAGATCCATCAGATGCTCCGCCAGAGGCGCCGCGTCGTTCAGAGAGAACCGGCGGCAGGTGATGATGTCCGGGATCTCCTCGCCCCTTGCCAGCAGATCCTTGTAGTATTCCATGGTGTTGAAGCTCTGGATGAAGGTGAATTCGATGTTGGGGAACTTCTCCTCCAGCCAGGGGGACAGCTCCTTCAGCATGGATCTGTCCCACAGATACATGCTGATGGATACCTTGCCGTTTTTTTCCCCGTTGTTCTGCCCTGCGCAGCCGGTAAGAAGGGCCGCTGCCATGAGCACAACGAGTAGCAGGCTGATCACTTTTCTGGTTTTCATAATGGTTTCTCCTTTTCCATTTTTATCTCAGAGCCCATGCAGCCTTCAGGCAGCTTGCAGCTCATTATTGCGTGTAAGGGGGGATCCCGCGGCTCTCGCCCGTCAAGCCTTTTGGAGGAGGCAATTATTGAAAGGATCCTGCAAGCAGAAGAACCTTTTGCCGTTCCCTGCTCTGGGGGCCGGTATGCTTTTAAGGCTGATATCCAGCGAGGGAGATGGCGAGCAAATTAGCCAAGGCAATGAGCCTGATGGCAATTTGCTTTTACGCAACTGATTGGTTCAGATTTCTTGCAATGGTTTTGACAACCTCGTCCATCACAATCGGCTTGGACAGATGGCCGTTCATTCCCACATCCAGCGATCGCTGAACATCTGCTGCATGTCCAGCCAGCCGTTTTCGTAGCCCACATACTGAAAATTCAGTTTGGTATATCTGCGAAGCATCTGTAAAAAATCAAACCCGTACCCACGGCCCTGAGGTCCGTTATCGCTTTGGTACAGCTCAAGATATCCCGGAAATGCAAAATAGCCAACACGAATGGTTCTGGGCTCTGCTGCCAAAGCAGCTGACAGGCAGACTGCCATCAAAAACGCAGAAAGGCAGAGGAGGGCGATCGCATGCTTTCGAAGTCTGAACATTCAACCCTCCTGCTTTCTTTCGTTCCAATGTTCACCCACGAACGAAAAAAGGTAAAATCTGTTTTATTTTATCTCATGTATCAGTCTTATTCAATCTCCTTGGCTATACTTCGACTGGTTTTTTCCGTTTTCGACAAATTTTGTTCGCTTTCTTTGTCAACAGAAGGGATTTCGGCTCGCAACGGGGATATATAGGCGAATTGAAACAAGGGGGAACCGTTGATTTTTGGCTCCCCCTCCCCAGCATCAGCTCTGCCAGCACAGTGAAATTGAGTTTGATGCAAAGACCAACGCCTGTGCCAGGTTCTCCCGGCACAGGCGTTGGGTTTACTTATTCTTCTTTGGCGCCGTTACAGATGGCAAGCGCATCCGCAATGGTTTTTTCGTAGGCCTCATGGCCGTACTTGTCCACCTCGCCCTTGTCCTTGGGGCCGTGGGTAAGGCAGCCCGCGCCGCCGATGCAGCCGCCGGTACAGGCCATGCCCTCGATAAAGTTTTCCTTGAGCAGATTTTTCTGCTTTTTAAGCAGCGCCAGGCGGCATTCTTCAATGCCATCGCACACCACGGGGTTGGCGATAAAATCAATCTGCTGCTCCTTCAGTGCCTGCGCCACGGAATCGGTCAGGCCGCCGGAGCGGGCAAAGATGCGGCCGTAATAGCTGGCGTTATCCAGCACGCCCACCTCCAGGGTGCTCAGATCCAGCTCGCGGCTGTCAATCCAGGCCTGCAGTTCCTCAAAGGTGAGCACGCAATCCACATACGGCTTTACGCGTTCCCGCTGTGCCTCGCCCTTTTTGGCCGTGCACGGGCCGATGAAGATCACCTTGGCGGTAGGGTCGGTTTTTTTGATGAAGCGGCCCAGCTCCGCCATGGGCGAAAGGTTGTGGCTGATATGCTCTTTAAGGGAGGGGAAGGTTTTTTCGATGTAGGTAACAAACGCGGGGCAGCAGCTGGAGGTAAGGAAGCCCTTTTCCGCCAGCTCTCTGGCCTCCTTGTAGGCCACCATATCCGCGCCCAGCGCGGCCTCCACCACGCTGAAGAAGCCCAGATGCTTGAGCGCGGTAATCACCTGACCCACCTTGACATGGACGAACTGGCTGGAAATGGAGGGCGCCACCACGGCGTACACGCGGTAGTTCCGGTTGTGATCGCTCTGACGGATCAGGCGCAGGGCATCCAGCAGGAAACTCTTGTCCTGAATGGCGCCGAAGGGGCACTGGTACACGCAGGCGCCGCAGGAGATGCACTTGCTCTCGTCAATGTGGGCGACATGGTTTTCTCCCTGGGAGATGGCCTTCACCTTGCAGGCGCGCTCGCAGGGGCGCACATGGTTCTGGATGGCGCTGTACGGACAGACGCTGGCGCACTTGCCGCAGTTGACGCATTTATCGGGATCGATGGTGGCGTGATGGTTTGCATCAAAGGAGATTGCGCCGCGGGGGCATACGCTGGCGCAGCGGTGCGCAATGCAGCCACGGCAGTCCGGGCCCACGCGGTAGCCGCTGACGGGGCACTCATCACAGGCGATGTCGATTACCTCAACCACGTTGGGGTTATTCTTATCGCCGCCCATGGCCAGCTTCACGCGCTCGGCCACAATGGCACGCTCCTTGTACACGCAACAGCGCATGGCGCTTTTGGGGCCGGGAGAAATCAGCTTGGGGATATCCAGATAGCAATCCTGCAGCGTGCCCTCGTAATCATGGCGCGCCACCTCGCGCAGCACCTTGTATTTCAGCTTTTGTACGTAGGTATCAAACAGTTGCATAACGATGAAGCCTCCATCCCAAAACAGTCATCAGAAGTAGGAAAGACGAATATGCTTGCCCATTTTTTTCAGGCACTCCGCCAGATTGGTTATCAGCTGCTGCTTGATGGCAAAGTTGATGGGCAGGTTGGGGTTCTGGTGCGCGGGGTTGATGGCACGGCCCACAAAAAAATTGACATCCGTGGCGTTTTCAAAAAGCTCCTTGGCAATCAGGCTGGCGCCGTCCTTCTGGGTAATCCAGTTATGGGCAAGCTTGGCCTGATCGATGAAATCCTCGGCATAGGTAAGCACCTTGGCCAGCGTAATCACGCCCTCGGTGGTCAGATCCACACCCTCGATTTTGCTGATGGGCGGAACCTCCGGATCGTGATAATCCAGCGAGGCGATGATGGGCTTGTGCAGATAGCGGGAAACCACATTGCTGGTGGTGCCTCCGCAGACGATTTTGGTGCCGTTTTTGCCAAAGAACAGGTTCATCATGCGCTCGTCGTCCTCCTTGTGCTCGGGAGGGCCCACCACCAGGTTAACGGTGTGGCGGTTTCGCACGCGTGCAACGGCGATGGTGGTATCATCGCCGGGCTTGCCGCCGTAGAGCCTGTCGCACTCATCAATAATGAGGCTGGCGGTGGATTTGGCGCTGTTTTCCGGCAGATAGTTGGCCATGGCGTAATCCGCGATGGAATCGCGCGTCCAGCCAAAGTTCATGGTCATGCCCACGCCGGCCCACTCCGCGCCGTCGCTCATGGCGATGAACAGGTCATCCACCTCAATGGGAAACACGCTTTCCCAGATGGTTTT
>JAEDGL010000002.1 GCA_016297535.1 Clostridia bacterium
TTTTTTCTACTCACCAGCTCTGCTGGTGGTTTTGTTGTGCTAAAGCAAACAAAAAGCCGCCGTGCTTTCTGCAGAAAGCACGGCGAAGTCGCGGCTGTTTCCGCACCCGTTATTTCAGGTGCACCACCGCGTTCATACCGGGCAGAACCTCCAGGTTGGTCATCAGGGAAATGGTTACATTGTAATAGGTGGCGTTTTGCCGGGGTACGCCAATGCGGCTGATCTCGGTAACGGTGCCATGCACATCCTCTTCGGGGTAGCGGTCAAACACGAGGGTTACGCTTTCACCCACGGACACGCGATCCAGATCCATCTCGTCCACGGAGGCCACCACATCGATGGCGCTTAGATCATGGATTTTGGCAAGCACCTGTCCCTTGTACACCTGCATGCCGCTGGCGGCGGAAAGCTCCACCGCGCCTGTTGCGGGTGCGGTAATCTGAGCGGAGCGCAGGGTGTTATCCGCATCCTGCGAGGCCATTTCAAAAAGCAGATCGCCCTTTTCAACAATGTCGCCCTCATGTACGGCTGCGCGCAGCACGTAGCCGCTGCCGGTAACGGGCGTTTCTACGGTAATATCCGTCCGGCCGGAGCCAATGCAGGATTTGGTGCCGCAATCGGGATCGCGGTAGATTTCCACGCTTACGTTGTCGTCAAACTTGCCGCCGGTTACCTCCACAAGGTAGCCGGCGCTGTCTACAGCAACAATGCGACCTGTTCCCTCGTTGTCGCGGTCGTTGATTTCCTCCAGATAGATGTTCTCGCCCACATGTACAAGCTTGTTTTCGGCCTTGTTGTAGGCGCCGTAGGAGGTGGCGTTTACCACCATGGGCTTTGCCTTCTCAATGGCCGCAAGCATGCCGTACTGGCCCAGCACATTGGCCGCCTGGTCGCCCTCCTGGGCAAACAGGGCGCGCACGGTGCCATCCACAGGGGCATAAATTTTGAGGGTATCCATTTCAAAGAGCAGTTCTCCCTCGTCGATCACATCGCCCGTTTCCCATTCGAAGGGCTTGAGCACGCCGGAATATGGCGCAACGATCTGGTACGCGCTGGCGCTTTGCGCCACGGCGTTGGCGGTAACGGTTCCATCGGCCATGGAAGCGGCGGGCAACATAAGTGCAACCAGCAAAATCGCAAGCAGTTTCTTCATGATTTTCTCGTTCCTTTCAGCCTTTATTCCACGCTCTTGAGCGCTTCTACCATATCGATGTTTTTGACCTTGCGGGTCAGCAGATGGGTGATCATCCATGAAAAGACATAGGTAACAACGCAGGCAATAATAAACGACGCAGGTTTTACCGTAGAGGCAAAGATCATGGTATCGCTTTCGCAGGACCGCATGACTGCGCCGGTCAGCCACCAGCCCGGCCAAAGGCTGAGCGCAATGCCAATGAGGGTGAGCAGATTGTTTTCCGCGCTCATCAGATGGCGGATTTCCTTCTGGTGATAGCCCAGCACCTTGAGGGTGGCGTACTCGCGCAGCCGCTCGGCAAAATTGAGGATGCCCATGTTATACAGCACCACAAACGCCAGCCCCAGCGCGGCGAGGCTCATGAGCATAAAAATCTGGGACAGGCTGTCCAGAATGCGCAGTGTGTCCTGGTACTGATCCTTTGGATCAATCAGCTCATCCAGCTCGTCAAGGTCGGTAAGCCGGGCCAGGCCCTCGGCGCTTATGTCCTTCATCAGCAGGGCGGAGGGGAGAAACGCGCCTTTGCGGATGCCTTCCCATGCAGTGCGGCTCATCATCACGGTTTGGCCGATGGTGACTGGCGCAATGGCGGATACGCTGAGCAAAGTAGGCTCGTCATCGCCCGGCAGCCAAAGCTCGATGGAATCGCCCGCATGCGCGTTGAGCGACTGCGCAAGCTTCTGGCTGAGCATTACGCCCTCTGTGGGCAGGGATACCCAGGTTTCGTTTTCGCCGTAATGCATCAGGCGCTGATTGTCTTCCAGAACGGTAAGCAGGGTGGTGCGGCTTTGATCCGCCGTGCGGACGCTGACGCTCTTTTCCATGACGCCTTCAAGGCGGCCGCTCTGGATGCGGCTGCGGTAGCTTTCAATCTGGTCGGCCTGGGAGGACAGGGTGGCGCGCAGATCGTAGCGCACGGTGCCCTCGTAATACTTACCGGTAAAGTAGATAACGCTGTCCTGCAGGCCAAGCGAAGCAATAAGCAGCATATTGCAGGCCAAAACGCCCATCAGCATCATCAGCGTGCGCGATTTGTTGCGGAACAGATTGCGCACAATCATCTTGCCGTTAAAGCCAAGGCGTTTCCACACAAAGCCCACGCGCTCCAGCATCAGCTTTTTGCCCGCCTTGGGCGGCTTGGGACGCAGCAGCGCGGCGGTTTCCTCGCGGGCGCTTTTGCGGTAGGTATGATAGCAGATGCCGCAGGCCAGCGCTATGCCCAGTCCGCACACCGCCCATTGCGCTGCGGAGACGGGCGCCTGCAGCTGGTAGGGCAGGGTGAACTGGGCTTCCTCCAGCGACCAGAGAACGTAGGGCAGCGTTCTGCGTCCCACATACAGGCCGATCAGCGAACCCACCAGCGAGGGGTAGAAGGCATAGCTCATGTAGTGCCTCAGCATCTGTCCATCGCGGTAGCCAAGCGCCTTGAGCGTGCCCATCTGGGTACGCTGGTTTTCCAGCATGCGGGTAATGGTGGTTAGCACGATCATGGCAGCCACGGCATAGGCCATCAGCGGAAAGAGGTAGCTGAGATTGCGGAACATATCCACATCCTTTTGCACCCCGTGGCGCGCGCCGTGGGAATCGTCGTTCTGGATCAGCGCCTCCGGGTAAAGCGCGCAAATCTGCTGCTCGATCAGTGAAAGACCGGCGCCTTCCCGGGCCTTGACCATCACCTGCGTCAGCGGCAGGGCGGGCAGGCCGCAGCTGTTGACAAGCGCAAAACCGTAGGCCTGCGGATCGCGCAACACGTTTTTGCTAAGCGACACATATTCGGGACTCAGGCACAGGCCGCGCACAATGAAATCAAAATGCTGTCCCTCACGCTCAAGCCGGATACGGTCGCCCACGGCAAAGCCGTTGGCCAGTGCAAACTCGCGATCCAGCAGGCAGCCGCGCCTGTCCGTTGCCTCCAGCGCCTGCCCCTCGTAGAGCAGCGGCTGGTTGATGGATATTTCACCGTCAAAGGCGGCCACGCGCACCTCGGGTTGATGGGGCAGATCGATGGAAAACTCGGCTACCCCTCTTGCCTGCACCCGGCCTACGCCCGGCACGGCGGAAATCCGCTGCACGGCCTCGCGATCGGCCCGGGGCAGCGTAACCCACAGATCGGCCAGCTGCTGCTCTTCAAAGTACGTATTGGCCGACAGCTCAATCATGCGCCAGGCGGCGTCCAGGCCGCTGAACACCCAAGTGCCCAGCGCGCAGAGCAGAATAACGGCGACAAACTGCATGCGGTTTTTCCAGATATCGCGCCACAGCTTATGCCGCAATGCGTTTCCTTTTACCACGCAATCTCCTCCACAGAGGCCGGGTGGTCGTTGAGCGTCACGCTTTCAATTTGCCCGTTGCGCACGCGAATAACGCGGCGTGCAAGCGGCGCAATGGCCGCATTATGCGTGATGATAGCCACGGTGGTCTGATATTTTTCGCTTACGTCCTTCAGCAGCGAAAGCACCTGCAGGCCGGTTTTGGAATCCAGCGCGCCGGTGGGCTCGTCGCAAAGGAGCAGAGCAGGGTTTTTGCACAGCGCGCGGGCGATGGATACGCGCTGCTGCTCGCCGCCGGAGAGCTGTGCGGGAAAGTTGTTCATGCGTTCACCCAGGCCCACCTGGCGCATTACCTCCACCGGGTCCAGCGCGTTGGGGCATACCTGACGGGCCAGCTCCACGTTTTCCAGCGCGGTCAGGTTGGGCATCAGGTTATAAAACTGAAACACAAAGCCCACATCCAGCCTGCGGTACTCGGTCAGCTCCTTGCCGCGCATGGCGGTAACCTCTTTGCCCCCCACGGTAATTTTGCCCGAAGTGGCCCGGTCCATGCCGCCCAGCAAATTGAGGATGGTCGTTTTACCCGCGCCGCTTGGGCCCAGCACTACGCATAGCTCGCCCTTTTCAATTTCAAAATTCACCTGATTGGCCGCAAGCACGCGTTCGCCGCCGGTGCGGTATTCCTTGGTTACATTTTCAAAGGTAATATAACTCACGGTACTCCCTTTCCGGATCAGCCTGCCTGACATTGGCAACGCTTATCCGTTTGTAGATTAGCATTGCGCAACTGTACTGTCAACGGATGCGGGCAGAGGTTTACAGATGATTCACAAATCGGTAAAAGAAGCCTCGGCGTTTGGGGGCGGGGTTTGCAAAACAGGATATTCCCCGTAAGGCTTGGCACATACAGAGGAGTTGCGGATGCTCTCTGCAAGATGCTCCACTCTTGTGTACTTGCCGGCCATGCAAGAAACCTCCTGTTTCAGCTTGAGTCTTCAACAGGAGATCTCTTTTTTCTTTGTGCGTTATCCGGGAAGAGGCAGGGGGTATTACAGACAACCATAGGCCGTATTTCTGATTTTGAGATGGATTTCCGCCAGATCCTTCCCGCTGCGCTGATCCATAACCGTCAGCGACAGCTTTTTCTCCGGGTCAACCAGGAAGGATGGCCCCGAGCCGCCCTCCCAGCCAAATTCTCCAATCGAGCCGTTGGAACCGGCTTCGGCCCTGTCCATCAGTGGCCGCACGCCATAACCGTTGCCCTTGGTTACACGCTGGAATCCCGCTCTTTTCACTGGACAAAATTGGTAAAACAAAATCCCATGCCAAAATCATCGAATCGGGCACGGGATTTTTGCTTTCGGCTGTAAACCTTTTTGCTTTCCACTTTTCTGGTAACAGGAGAAAAGGACCAGGCGGAACGCCTGCGGCTGTCCAGCTCCTTCCGGGCCTTCCGGCTCATTTTTTCGCGGGGAACAAACGGTGGCATGCCGTTTTCCTCCTTTCATTCAATCGCACAAAGCCTGCCTTGTTGCGCATGGCTTCGGTTTTGCTCATCTTTTGCCTTATCGACAGCATTCGTCGATGGTCGCGCTCATAGGCTCCCTATGCGTCTCATATAGTATACTCGAAGATCTACTCAAAAACAATGCCATTTGCTTTATGGATGCGTCCTTCCCGTGAATGTGGGAACGGAACGGCTGACAAACGCTACGATAAGGAGACACATGTACGCAATGAACAGAGAAACAGCAAAACCTAAAAAGCCGGAAGCAACCCTGCCCGACAGAGACACGCGGGATAGGAACGGCCAGAAACAGAGGGGTTCAAGTGTCATCGCAGCTGGGTTCAAGCCTGTATTTTCCGTTTGCCTCATGCTTTCAACGCTATCCCTCTGCCCGCGCATTTCACTGGCGGAGATAGCGCTGCCCCCGGTGGATTTTGGGCAGCGCCATCCAATGCCCGGGATTCCTGTGTGGGTGCATCCGCTTGCGCTCATGGGCGGCGCGGGACTGGTCATCGCAGTTGTGGCGCTCTTCCTCTTCTGCCTGACTGCTGGCCAAAGAAGCCTGCGCTTGGCTGAAAACGACAGCATCCTTGCTATCGCCGGTATCGGCGTGTGGCGCATTATCCTGCTTGACGGCCATAAACCGCGTATGAAAGCCAACAGAGCCATGCGTGAGCTGCTTGGACTGTCCGGCAAAAGGCTTACGGAGGAAAAAACCTACGAAAGCTGGTATTCGCGAATTTCACCCGAGGCCCTTGCCGCCGTGCAGGCGCTGGTGGAAGAAATGAAATCCGGCCAAAAAGCCGAAAGCATTTATTCATGGATCCATCCGACGCTTGGATTGCAGTACGAGCGCTGCGGCGGCGTGGCAAAGCGGCTTGGCGCCAGAGGATACATCCTGCGCGGTTATCAGTACAACGTTACGCAGGATGTGCTGCGGGAGCAGCACCGCGAGCAGGCGCTTCAAAACGCTCTGACCGAGGCGCAGTGCGCCAAAACAGCCAAGGCGGCCTTTCTTTGCAACATGTCGCATGATATCCGAACGCCCATGAACGCTATTCTCGGCTTTACAGGCATCGCCCTGAGGCAGTCTCCCGGGCCAGAGGTGCGCAGCTGCCTGGAAAAAATCAACCAAAGCGCAGAACGGCTGCTGTGCCTCGTCAACGATGTTCTGGAGATCAGCCGTCTCGCGAGCGGCAAAGCTTCCTGCACGCCCGTGCCCGTGGACATCCGCAAGGTAACGGACGGGGCGCTTGACATTGCGAAGCAGCTTCTCACTAACCGCAATCTCACGCTGCATGTGCACAGGGCACAGCCGTCGCATCCATACCTTCTGGCCGATCCGCACTGCATCCGCAAGGTACTTGTCAACCTTCTCAGCAATGCCGTCAAATTCACAAACGACGGCGGCAGCATCACCTTTGAAGCCAGTGAGCGTCCCGGAACCAACGGAGAAAAGGTGCTCGTGCGCTACACCGTTTCGGATACGGGCATTGGTATGAGCGAGGAATATCTGGACAGGCTTTACGACGAATTTTCGCAGGAAAATCCCGGCGCGCGAACGCAGTTCACGGGCGCCGGGATTGGCATGTCCATTACCAGGCGCTATGTGGAAATGATGGGCGGCACCATTGAGGTACACAGCAAAAAGGGCATTGGGTCCACCTTTGTCGTCGAGCTGCCCCTTGCCCCCGTTGGCGCGGAAGCCCTTCAGGATCAGGCGATTCCCACCTGCGCGGCCGATTTGACGGGTGTGCGGGTGCTGCTGGCCGAAGACAATAACCTGAGCGCGGAAATTGCAACCGTTTTGCTGGAAGAGCACGGGATACTGGTTACGCGCGTGGCCGATGGCCAACAGGCGGTGGATGCTTTTGCAGCCAGTCCTGCAAATACCTTCGATCTTTTCCTGACGGATATCATGATGCCGGTGCTTAACGGCTATGAGGCAGCCAGAGCCATCCGTTCGATGGCGAACCGTCCCGACGCACACACGCTGCCAATCATTGCGATGACGGCCAACGCCTTTGCTGAGGATGTGCAAAAGTCGCTGGACGCGGGCATGAACGCGCACATCGCCAAGCCCATCGATCTCAACGAGCTGCTCAGAGCCATTGAACGAAGTTTGAACAGATGATCAAATGGGCCGGGGAGCGGGCCGGCGCTGCCTGCTCTCTGCCTCCAAACAGGCTTTCTTTTGCCTTGCCACAGGCGGTCGTCTGCTTTTTTTCCGCCAAAACAGCATGAATCCGCTTTTTCAACCTGTTTTTTCATTTTTTTGTTGACATTTTTGCGTTCGCCTTGTATAATAGTCAACGTTCTCATCGAACGCAAAATGCTGATGTAGCTCAGCAGGTAGAGCGCATCCTTGGTAAGGATGAGGTCACCAGTTCGAATCTGGTCATCAGCTCCAGATTATCTCCTCTGTGGGGTTCTCCGCAGAGGAGATTTTCTTTGTTTTTGAATGGTCTTCTCCCCCCTGTTGTGCCCAAATGGTTTGCTGCTATTTTCAGCTGATTGCCTTTCATCTTTGCTGGCTACGACCAGCGGATGAAACGCTTTGCCTCATGCGCTTGTTCTGCGCCAGCCGCATCGAGACGTTGTGATGCGCGAAAATGCCCATAGCAACAAATTGCCTGTGTTTGACCGCCGTTTTCCAGAGTTGCATTCCTTTTCATTTCAAATGCAGTTTCTTTAAATTTTTTTCTATTTTTTTGTAAATGCATCCATTATTTAAAAAATAACACTTGCCTATCCGAAAAATCTTTGATAGAATTAAAAATGAAATCCATTGAAAACGACGTTGAAGCTTCAAAAAACACGACTATTTTTCGATTCATCATCATTTTCCACACGCAACTTGAATCATGTTAAAAAATTTTCCGTTCCCCAAACGCCGGAAACCCTTTTGTTATGAAAAGGGCGATTATATTATTTTTGATTTTCACATTACGCATGCAACAGCCAGGGACAGCAGATCAAGGCATCGGCAGATTGGTTTCATCAAAAGGCTCTTTCCAGCCATTCCGGAACGCATCCGGGGAACGGGCAATCAAACAGGAGGATTTTTATGGTTATCCAGGCCAATGATCTATCTCGCACTTATCAGATCCGAAAGAAGAAAGCAGGGCTACCCGGGGCGGTGCTTGGACTTTTCAAGACGGAGTATCTCGAAAAGCGAGCCATCGATCATCTGTCCTTTACCATGGAAGAGGGCGAGGCCCTGGCCTGCATCGGGGAAAACGGCGCCGGAAAATCCACCCTGATCAAAATGCTGGTAGGGATTTTGCAGCCCACCAGTGGCAGCGTGCTTGTCATGGGGCAGGATCCCATGAAGCGGCAGCAGGCGTACCTGCGCAAAATCGGCGTTGTTTTTGGACAAAAAACCAATCTGTGGCTGGATATTCCGGTGGAAGAAAGCTACAACGCCATGAGAACCATCTACCAAATTCCCTCTCAGGTATTTGAAAAATACAAGAGGCAGATTGTTGATATGCTGGATCTGGGCCCGATTTTGCAAAGCCCCGCCCGCAAGCTGTCGCTGGGCCAGCGCATGAAGGCGGATATCGGTCTGGTGCTGCTGCACAAGCCAAGGCTGTTGTTTTTGGATGAGCCGACCATCGGCCTGGATATCAACGTCAAGCATACCATCCGCTCGTTCATCCGGCAGATGAATCAGGAGGAGGGCGTATCCGTACTGCTCACCAGCCACGATCTGGATGATATCGAGCAAATTTGCGATACCGCGCTGGTGCTGCAAAAGGGCAAATCCTACTACCGCGGTTCTCTGAGGGAGCTGAAAGAACGGTTTGCCTGCCAAAAAGTAATCACTATAACCGGCACCGAAAAGCGCAATCCATGCGCGCTGTACCCGGATTTGCGGCTGGAGCGGGAAGGGCGGAAAACAACCATCCTGTTTGAAGCGCATGCACATACGATGGAGGATGTGCTTGCGCACCTGCTGCAATGCTATGAGGTACAGGACGTATCCATTCAGGAGCCGGGCATTGACGATGTAGTGGCGCAAATTTTTGGAAGGAAAGCGGAATGATGAAAAAGTTTTGGACATTGGCGTCCGTCACCCTGCAAAGCGCCCTGTATTACCGCAGCGCCGTGATGATCAACCTGCTCTCTCCGGCTGTACAGCTCATCGGGCAGTTTCTGCTGTGGATGGCGCTGTATGCCCAGCAGGACGGCAGCAGCATTCAGGGGTATGCGCAGGCAGATATGATGACGCATTATCTGCTGGTTTTCTGCATCAGCAGCCTGCTGACCTGGTCGAGTGAAAACACCCTGTCCCGGGAAATTCGCAATGGGTCCATCGTAACCCGGCGAACCCGCCCGGTTTCCTTTTTAACGCAGTCGCTCGCGGCCATGGCCGGAAACATGGTTTTTCAGGCGGGGATCAATCTGCTGGTTACAGCCGCTGCCTTTGGGCTGTTCCCCCGTTTCTTTGTGCTGCCCTCCGCGCGTAATCTGCTGCCGTTTGCCATCAGCCTTATCCTGGGGCTGACGGTACGCATGATGCTGGTTCATTGCTTCAGCCTGCTGTGCTTTTACACCACGGGTCACCTTGGCATTACCTGGACCCGGAACGCCCTGTCCGATTTCTTTTCGGGCGCTTTGCTGCCGCTGGCCATGTTCCCGGAATGGCTGCAGCGCTTCAGTTACTGCACACCCTTCCCGCTCACCCTGCAGGTGCCCATTGCCCTGCTTCTGGACCGGCCGCTGCCGTTTTCCTTTGCGCAGTTTTTGCTGCTGCAGCTGCTGTGGATCGGGGTTTTTTATCTGATCCACAAGGCGATGTACCGCCATGTCAGCCGGAATACCACCATTGCAGGAGGCTGAATCATGCTGAAAATTTATTGGATGCTAAAAAAGCAATACCTGAAAACCCAGATGGAATACCGGCTGAATTTTTGCCTGATGATGATTGCCGGCGTGGTCATCCGCACACTGTTCATGGCGATTACCTATATCATTTTCAACAGCATTCCCTCCATTGGCGGCTATGACCGGAATGAGGTTTTTCTGATGTTTGCGCTTTTCTTTATCAGCGAGGGACTGGGCGGTATTTTCTACGAGGGGCTGTGGAGCATACCGTCGATGGCGCATAACGGAGAGCTGGATATGATGCTGGTTCGGCCGGTTTCGCCGCTGGTGCAAATCCTGTCCAACGGGTTTGGACTGCAGGGGATCGGTACACTGGCGCTGGGCATTACGGCGCTGCTTCTTTCCTCGGCGCAGATTGCGTGGTTCCGGTCCGTTCTGTATTTGTGCCTGCCTGTTTTTATTCTGCTGGGCATGGTCGTGCGGCTTTCCAGCTATCTGCTCTCCGCCAGCCATGTCTTTTTCCTGAGGGTAGGCGACCGCGCAAACGTCACCTATACCCTCAACAGTCTGGGCGGATACGCCCGCTACCCCGTATCCATCTACCCGGGTTGGATGCAGGCGGTGCTGTTTACCATCATTCCCTATGGCTTTATCGGCTATTTGCCGGTATGCATGATGAAAAACGGCTCCACCCTTGCGGGAATGGCCGGTATTGCCCTTGCGGCAGGGCTGCTTTTCTGGCTGGCGCGAACCGTTTTCTATCAGGGACTCAAGCGGTATGAAAGCATGGGTATGTAAGGAGGACGCTATGGACAATCTGCACTTGTATTATTATGATTACCCGAACTTTGGAGATCAGCTGAGCGTAGCGCTGCTCAGGGAGGTTTTTCACTGCTCTGCCCAGGCAGCGCCCTATACAACGGCTGATGCGGTGGCCATTGGCAGCATTTTGGATGCATACTTCGATGAAACAACCATTCCAAAGCGTCTGGCCGCCATTCGCCCTGAGGCCGATGCATCGCGGCCGGTTCATGTATGGGGCACGGGTATGATGTGGCCCTACCAAACGGCCCTGAAGCCCCTGCGCCCGCTATGGATTCACGCGCTGCGGGGGCCGCTTACTCAAAGGCAGGTGGAAAAAAGCCTGGGCATTTCCCTTGCCTGTCCCCTGGGGGATGCAGGCCTGCTGGCGCCCATGCTGCTGAGTGAAAAGCCCGTCCAAAAGCACCGGGTGGGCATTGTGCCGCATTATGCGGAAAAGGACGAGCCGCTGGTGCAGAAAATGCTATCCTTCTATGAGGATAGCGTCCTTATCGATGTGCAGGAGGAAACCCGTGATGTGGTTCGGAAAATTGCCGAATGCGAGGTGATTTTTTCCACCAGCCTTCATGGGCTGATCGTGGCGAACAGCTTTGGCATTCCCAGCCAGTGGTGCAGGCTGACCGACCGGATTTTGGGAAACGGATTCAAATATCACGATTATTATCAATCCTTTGGGATGGATCGCAATCCGCTCATTCTGGCGCAGGATCCGTGGCCCTCTCCCGAAGCTGTGCGAAAAAGCAACGCAATTCCTTTGGAGATGGTATTGCAAAAGCAGCAGGCATTGATGGACGCCGGAACACAAATGCTGATTGAATGCGGATTGATCAGAAAATAGCACTGCCAAAACACCCCCGCCGCAGGCGTAACCGTCTGCGGCGGGGGTGCTTGAAAGCATCAGCGGTTCAGATAAAACAGAACAAAGAACACCATGGCCACTGCCATAAAAAGCAGGCCGGTCACAAACAGAAATCCGTACCCGGTTACCTTGCCCTGCTCGCGCTTGCGCTGATAGTAGTCGTAATACCGCTCGTCCTTTTTGTTGCCAAAGGGAATCAGCATTCGGACGGCATGCTTTACCGTGTATCCAAGCGCCAGAAAGTTGCCGGCATTGGCGATCATCACCAGAAAGCCGATCATCACCAACAGGACGCCGGGAATGGTAAACGCGTCGCACAGCAGTCGGTACTGATCCAACCGCGGCAGCGCGCGGGAGAAGCCGTGCAGATCAAGCGTAAGCCAGGCCAGCAGGCCTCCGGCGGCAGCCGTAATGCCGTATTTCAGCAAAAAGACACGAAGCCGCTTCATAGCCCGAGTTCCTTTTTGTAGGCGGCTTCCTCGGCGCTGTTGCAGTACACAAAGTGCCCGGGCTTTACCTCACGCATGGTGGGGCCCTCCTGGCTGTAATCGTGTGCCTCCAGCTTGTTGTAGCTTACACGCTGGCGGCGCTTTTCCGCATGGGGATCCGGCAGCGGAATGGCGGAGAGCAGGGACTTGGTGTAGGGATGCAGCGGATGGGCAAACAGCTCGTCGGAGCTGGCCAGCTCCACCATTTTGCCAAAATACATCACGCCGATACGATCCGAGAAATACTTGACCACAGACAGGTCGTGGGCGATAAACATGATGGTAAGGCCCAGCTCATCGCGCAGTTCGTTAAGCAGGTTGATGATCTGTGCCTGGATGGACACATCCAGCGCGGAGATTGGCTCGTCGGCAATCAGCAGATCGGGATGCATAATGACGGAACGGGCGATGCCGATGCGCTGGCGCTGGCCGCCGGAGAACTCGTGAGGATAGCGGCTTGCGTGCTCACGGGTAAGGCCCACCAGTTCCAGAATCCGGTACACCTGCTCATCGATATAGGCCTGATCCTTGATGCCGTTGATAACCAGACCCTCGGAGATAATCTCCCGCACCGTCATGCGGGGATTGAGCGAGGCGATGGGATCCTGAAAGATCATCTGAATTTTGGTAATCAGCTTGGTTTTTTTGGCAACGCGAAGGTCGTTTTTGTATTTGGCCTTCAGCCGGGCAAGCTCTTCATCGCTGGTGCAGTTGGCCACCGCCTGCTGGTATTCCTTGTTCAGCTTTGCCACCAGCCGCTTGGCATATTCTGCGTCGGAGTGCTGATGATCAAAGCGGGCGGATCGGATCTGCCTGCGGTTTTCGGCAATCACCTGATTGAGCGCCGCTCTTTTCTGGGCGATCACCGCGGGGTCGGTTTCCGTTTTCTTGAGCTGGCGCATCTCGCGGCGCGCGTTGCGGATGGCGTCCTCATAGGAGCGGGTACCGGCGCAAATGCGCTGATCCTTGAAGTAGATGCTGCCGGAGGTAATATCGTAGATTTTGATGATGGAGCGGCCGGTGGTGGTTTTGCCGCAGCCGGATTCGCCCACCAGGCCAAAGACCTCGCCGCGCTTGATGTCGAAGCTTACATCGTCCACGGCTTTCAGGCCCTTGAAATACTGGCACAGATGTTCCACCCGGAGCAGGGTTTCCTGATTATTCTGCTGCATTCAGCTCACCTCCGGCTTCCTTCATGCGGGCGATACGGTTGGTAATAATGGCGGGCAGCTCCACCCTGGGCGCATCGGGATGCAGCAGCCAGGTGGCGGCGCTGTGGGTATCGCTGACCCTGAACATGGGCGGTTCCTGCTCAAAGTCAATCTTCATGGCGTACTTGTTGCGGTCGGCAAAGGCATCGCCCACGGGGGGATAGATCATGTTGGGCGGCGTGCCGGGGATCGCGTCCAGCTTTTCGGTGGTCTCCAGATCGGGCATGGAGGAGAGCAGCGCCCAGGTGTAGGGGTGGCGGGGATCGTAGAAGATATCATCGGCGGTGCCGTATTCCACAATCTTTCCGGCATACATCACGGCGATGTCATCCGCCATGTTGGCCACCACGCCCAGGTCGTGCGTAATAAAGATGACGGACAGGTTGCGCTCCTTCTTGAGCTTGTTGATCAGCTCCAGAATCTGCGCCTGGATGGTAACATCCAAAGCGGTGGTCGGCTCGTCGCAGATCAGGATATCCGGGTTGGCGGCCAGTGCGATGGCAATAACGATGCGCTGGCGCATGCCGCCGGAAAACTCAAACGGATACTGATAGAAGCGGGTGCGGGGCTCGTGAATGCCTACCTCCTCCATCAGGCGGATGGCCTTTTCACGCGCCATGCTCTTGGTGATGTAGTGCACGGTTTCGGCCGCGCGCTGCTTGAGATAGTCCATCATTTCTGCGGCACGCCTGCGGAAATCCACCTGGTCGGCATTGGCCACGGCGATGGTATAGCGCTCGGTCAGCCGGTCTACAACGGTTAAAATGTTGCCGCGCAGCATATCCACGCCGTATACGTTTTTGGGAACCACCTTCCACTCCACATGCTTGCCACGGGCAATCAGTGCATCGCGCTTTCTGGTCTGGCGGGCGAAGCGCTTTTCTTCCCTGACGTTGTTGGCCTGATAGGAGAAAAAGCGGTCGATGGCGTCGCTCAGGCTGCTCTCAAAGGCATAGGCGGCGCTGTCCTTGATGATTTCCAGACGGTCGATGGACTGGCGGATGGTAACGGAGATGTCCCGACAGCGGCGCTGTGCCTCGGCCCGGGTAAAATCGCCCTCAAAGAAGGAGCGGAGCGCGGGCAGCTGGGAAAGAACCTCTTTCTTTTTGTCCAGCGCATGGCGATAGGAATACTCCACGCCTTTGGCGGCGCTGTCCATAAATTCCCTCATAAACTGGGGATCCTTCTGGTTGCTCACCTTTTCCACAAAGTCGGGCGTTTGCTGCGAGGCGATGTCCTTGAGCAGGTCCTGCACGCCGGTAAGCCTTTCAGCGGCCGTTTCGGGCAGCCGCAGCTCCTGGTTTTTGGCGGCCTGCGCTTCGCTCAGGGCGGAGGCAAGCGCGGCGTCGGCCTGGTTCAGCTGCTGCTCGTAGGCAGAAAACAGGCTGTTGCCCTTGATCTGCGCCAGACGGCGGCGGTAATCCTTGATGGAGCCCACCGGATCGCAGTTCTGCTTCTTGCCGGCCAGGAACAGCAGATCCTCCATATCGGCCGTCAGCTCGCTTGCGGCGTTCACCGCATCGGTATATGCTTTTTCCAGCCTGGTGGCTTCCACGCAGATTTCATCCAGCTGGCGGCACAGGTTGTTTACCTTGGTCTGGCTTCCCGCGCCTTCGGCGGCCAGCATGTTCTGCTTGAGCTCGGCCAGGGTTTTGCGGTAAACCTTTTTGGCCTCGCTGCGGTTGGTCTTGCTCTTGAGAAGCATGGCCTCGGTAATCTGCTTGCCGATTTTAACGATGGGGTTCAGGGAGGAAAGGGGATCCTGAAAGATCATGGAGATTTTGTCACCGCGGATTTTGTGCATTTCATCCTCGGAAATGCGCAGCAGATCCTTGCCATCATACAGGATCTCGCCGCCCTCCACGATGGAGTTGCCAGCCAGAATGCCGATGATGGCCTTGGAGGTGACGGATTTGCCGGAGCCGGATTCGCCCACAATGGCAAGCGTTTTGCCCCTTTCCAGATCAAAGGAGATATTGCGGACGGCCTTCAGGGTGCCGTTGGTGGTGCGGAAGGCGACCCGCAGGTTTTTCACTTCAAGAATCTTATCCATCTGTTATTCCTCCACACCGCGCAGCGAGGGGTTGAACGCATCGCGCAGACCGTTGCCAAACAGGTTAAAGCTGATCATCAGCAGGGAGATAACCACCGCGGGGCAGATCATCAGATGCGGATAGTTGGTCCAGATGCTGCTGGCGTCGGACAGCAGGGTGCCCAGCGAGGTGGAGCCGGCGCTGCCCAGCTTTACGATGCCCAGATAGCTCAGCATGCTCTCCTGGAAGATAACGCTGGGAATGACCAGCGCGCTGGAGGTGATGATAGTGCCCAGCGAGTTGGGGAAGATGTGCTTCCAGATCAGGCGCCGGTCCCGCGCGCCCAGGGTGCGGGCGGCCATCACGTATTCCTGATTTTTAAAGCGGTAGAACTGGGTGCGCACACGGTCGGACGTGCCGATCCAGCCGGTAAGCACAAAGGCGAACAGCAGGCTTGGGATGGGCCCGATGCGGTTGGACAGGTGAATCTGGAACAGCGTGGCCACCACAATAAAGGGCATGCCGGAAAGAATTTCGGCAATACGCTGCATCACAATATCCGTGGTGCGGCCGTAGAAACCCTCCACCGCGCCGTAGATTGCGCCGATGAAGAAGTTGATAACGGAAACAAACACAGCCACCATCAGGCTCAGCTTGATGCCGCCGGCCAGGCGCAGCGCCATATCGTAGCCCTGGCTGTCGGTGCCCAGGATATAGTTGGGCTCAAAGCCGTTTTTGTACTGGTAGTAGTTGTAATACAGCACGCGCACCTTGTACTGCGCCGTCTGCAGGGTACCGCCGCCGGTCATTTCGTAGTATTTGGGGGTGCCGTCGGGGTTGCGCTTGTAGTTGTCCTCCAGCACCATGCCGGGCTCGTAGCGGATTTCCTTGGCCTTGCCGCTGGCGGTGGATACAGGCTGATTTTTCTTGGCCTTGTACCAGCAGTTGGCATCGGCGGGATCCATATTGTAGCTGTTATCCTCCACCAGGGGGTAGAGCACCTTCTTGCCGGTGGCCTGTTCCCATTCAACAATCTTCTGGTATTCGGACTGCTCGATGCTCAGGTACAGGAAGCCCTCCTCCAGATAGGCGTCGATGCGGCCGGGATAGGTGACATCAACGTTCTTGCCGCGCTTCTTTTCCACGCCCTGGCCAATGCGCAGCATGGGCTGGTATTCGCTGGCCAGGCCCTGCTCGAGGGTGATATCGCCCGTGCCGTTTACATCCTCGGCCGCTATGCCGATGGCCACGGCCTTAATGAGGCCCTTCTCCGCAAAGGTACGCTCCACGCCGCCATCCATAATGCCAAACTGGCGCAAAAACGTTTGACGGGGCGCCTTTTTGGCGTAGAAGGCATCCATAAAACGGCTGTCGTAGTTGGTGTTCAGCAAAGGCATCAGGAAGGCGAACAGCACAATGGCAATAATAACGATGGCCGCCACAACGGATGCCTTGTTCTTGCGAAAGCGGATCCAGGCATCCTTAAAATAGCCAATAGGCTTGTCTTCAAACTTTTTATCGGCAATGCGCTCGCCGTGATTGACAAATTCAAACTTTTCCCTGGGGATTTGAATATTCTGCAGGTTCTCAGCCATATTACTTCTCCCCCATTCTGATTCTCGGATCGATAAATCCGTAGCTGATATCCACCACAATACCGGCAAGCAGGCCAACGAAGGTGTAGAACACGGAGTCCATCATAAACACATCGTAGTCCAGCAGGTTGATGGCCTTGATATACAGCTGGCCAACGCCGGGTACGGAGAAAATTTCCTCGATAATCATGGATCCGCCCAGAATGCCGATAAAGCTGGAAATAATCATGGGCAGAATGGGCACCATGGCATTTTTCAGCGCGTGGCGGGTGGTGGCCTGCGCCTTGCTCAAGCCCTTGGTACGTGCCAGGAGCATATAATCGGAAGTAAGGGTTTCGGTGAGCTCGGCGCGCGTAAAACGGCACAGACCGGCGATCTCACCAAAGGACAGCGCCAGCACGGGCGCAATCATGCTGTGGAACATTTTCCACGTAAGCCAGGATCCGCCGCCATCCGCCAGCGAATACACCTGCAGCGGCAGCCAGCCCAGCTTGAAGTACAGAAAATACTGTACCAGGAAGGCATATACATAAGAAGGGATGGATACAAACAGGATCACCATCGTGGAAATGACGGAATCCTGCCACTTGTTTTTCTTGATGGCTGCATAAATACCCAGGCCAATGCCGATGGGGATGGAAAACAGCAGCGAATACAGGTTGACCAGCACGGTGGGCAGCAGCTTATCCACCAGCACGTTCAGCGCGGGCTGACGGAAAGCGATGTACCAGGAGGTGCCAAAGTCACCGGCGGTAAAGATGTTTTTAAGATAAATGGCATACTGGGTCAGGAGCGGCTCGTTGTAGCCAAGCGCGTTAAAACGCTCCTGAATGGCCTGCGCCTGCACCTTGTCGGTGGGCATTTCGCGGGGCAAAACCCTGATAAGCATGAAGCAGATGGTGGTGATCACAAACAATGTGAAAAACATCAAAAGCACACGCTTGATGATGTACTTTGTCATCCAATCGTCTCCTTTTCCGGCTGTGCACACGAATAGCCAAGATTGATCTGATGCCGGGGTACCTGCCGATACATGCTGCCAGCATCAGCAGAAAAAGTGGCTGAACTGCATCTGAGTAGACAGCCGTGAGAAGGGGAACAGGGAGGTTGTGCCTCCCCGTTCCCCTTCATGATTCAATCTGGAGTTTCGGGGCTAAAGCCCGACCGATTATTCGTAGCTCAGGGTGCCGCCTTCGGAGGCAACGTACTCAGCCCACTCAGCATCGGTGTAGTTGTAGGTCATCAGCTCCAGGCCGCCGAAGCCGTACATGATGTTGTAGTCCTCGGTGTAGTAGCTGCACTGGTAGGACAGCATGGAGGGAAGGGTGGTACCGGCCAGGGGGATGCGGTAGAACTTCTTGAGGTACAGCTCTTCCATCTGGGCGGTAATCTTGAGCTTGGTTTCAAAGTCGCTGGCGGCGAAACGGCCGGAGCCGATCAGCGCGTTGGACCAATCCTTCCAGGACATTTCCACGTCCTCGCCGTTTACGTTCAGAACCAGCATTTCCGTGGAGGGATCCCAGCAGCCGGCCTCGTTGATGCTGTACTGGTCGGTATCGCAGTACACCTGCATATTGCGGAAGGGATAGAACGCGGCGCCACCCCAGGCACCGTAGCCGATGGCGTATTCGCCCTTGGCCACATCGCCGTAGCGATCGGTGATATTGCCGATGGCTTCCAGGGTGATGGTGCCAAAACCGGCCTCGGAGGCAGCGGCGTTGATGTACTTGTTCATCAGCTCAACCTGCTTGTTGGAGGAAGAGGTGAGAGCGCCCTTGGCCCAGCCGATGCGGATGTGGATGGGCTCGCCGGATACATACAGGCCATCGGCCACCAGCTGATCGTGGGCCTTCTTCATCAGTTCCTTGGCCTCGGTCAGGTTGTAGCCGTTGATGGACAGGTAGGCATCGCGCAGGGTGGCGTAGGGAGTGCCCTCGCCGTACTGCACACCGTAGAGGTTGCAAACAGCCTGCATGGCGGGCTCGGAGTTGCGGTAGGAGGAGGTGGGATCGTTGTATACGTCGTAGAAGTACAGGTTGTTCATCAGGGCAAAGGTGGGCTTGTAGCCTTCGGTGGCGGTTACGTACTCCGCACGGTCGATGGCCAGGCTGAACGCCTTGCGGAAATCGATGTTGGACAGCACAACGCTGTTCTGGTTGCCCTTGGAGGCATCCATGGTCTTCAGCGCTTCCACGCCGGTGTTGAAGAAGAAGGACATGGTGTAGGTCTCGTCCACCTTGTACATCTGATCGCTGGAGGCGAAGGTGGCCAGATCATCGGCCTCGGGGGTCCACTCGCTCAGGTCGCCCTTCAGGAAGGCCTGCTTCATGGCGGCTTCATCCATCACATCGATCACAACGCGGGTGGTCTGATAGGCGGGCTGATACTCGCCGTCCACCAGATAGTTGGTGGTGGAGGTCAGAGAACCGTCCTCGTTCTTGGTCCAGCCGTACCAGTTCTCGTTCTGAGTGAACACCAGCTGCTTGTCGGGCTGGAGAGACTCGATCTTGTACGGGCCGTAGGACATGGTGGTTTCCATGGAGGTGCAGTAGTTGGTGGTCTTGAGGGTACCGGTGGTATCGAAACCGGCGGTGTAGAGGGGCTCGTACACCAGCCAGGTGCTGGTCAGAGAGGTAAGGAAGTAGTTGAAATCGATGTAGGTGGCGGTGACATAGCGGATGGTGTAATCATCCACCTTGTAGCAGCCAACCACGTCGAAGTCAACCTTGGGATATTCCTTGGTATACACAAAGTAGCTGGGAGCGCAGGTCTCGTCCTCGCCCCAGTCGGCTACGGCGGAAATGGTGGTTACGATGTTGGCAAGCGCTTCATCGTTGAGGCGTACGCGGCCGTTCTCATCAGCAACGGCGGTCAGGGCGTTGTAGCCCTCCATGCCAAAGTAGGCTTCGCCATAGGCGCCTACGTAATCGGCCAGAGCGTTGCCGCCCAGCCAGCCCAGCTTGTCAGCGGTGGCAACATACACCTTGGCGCCGTCGGCGGTGTTGTAGTAGCCTTCCTCATCCTTTACCAGGTCGGCCACGGCATACACGGGGGTGTCGGCGGAGGGGTTGTTGTCCAGGTAAGCGGTGGAGCCGCCAAAGTAGTAGGCTTCGCCGCCGGCCACAGCGCTTTCACCCGCATAGTACAGGTTGGCGCGGTAGTTCTTCATATCGGGATCCAGCAGGTACTTCATGGAAGTAATGTAGCTGTCCGCGTTGATGGGGGTGCCGTCTTCCCACTTGGCGTCGGGGTTGAGGGCAATTTCAAAAACATAGCCCTTCTCGGTGGTATCCAGCGTGGTGCCGTCCATCAGGGTTACGTTGTACTTGGTCAGGTCGTCCAGATGATCCTTGGTTACGTCGGTAACCGCGGTGGCCATCTTGTACACCCACTGGTACACGCCGTTCTCGGAATCGAGAATGGACATGGTTACGAAGGGAGTCTGCAGATAGCTCTGGATGGTGTCATCCGCATTGGTTTCCCAGGTGTGGGGATTCCAGTTGTTGCCCAGGGCGGTGGTGGCGGTACGGTAGGTGTAGGTATCCAGGGTGGCTTCTTCGGCGAAGCTGGCGGTCATGCCCATCACCATGCACAGCACCAGCACCAGGCTGGCAACGGTTTTCATCCAATTGCGCATTTTGGTTGTTCCTCCTTATTTAAGAATGTAAAGGGTTCCCAGATTGCCCCCTGACGCTTGTGATCCACCGGTTTCGCGGCCGTTTGAACGCAACCAGGCAGGACATTGCAAACTGGTCTTATTATTTTATCACACCTTCACCCTGATTTCAAGGGGTGAAGGGTTGGGTAATCCAGGTGGATAAAGGGCTGTCGCCCGGGTGCGGGTTTCGTTACATCCCCGCTCTTGATTGCGGGGCGGGGAATAGGGTATAATGATTTGTGTGGATGGATCCGTCGAGACGCCCTTCCACCAGAAAGGAACGATGACAACGATGCGCAAAAGCACAAAAACGGTTTTGAGTATTCTTTCGGCGCTGATGGTGGCTTCGCTGATGTTTTCCATCCCCTCCGGCGCGGTAACGGAGTATGCGCAAAGGGCCTACGAAAACGCCCTGTCCGATGAAACGCAGGACGGCTATGCAACGAAGCTGCCGCGTCCAAAGGCGGTGCTGGCCAGCGCGGTGTTCAGCGACCTGCTGCCCTCGGCCAACGTGGCCTCGCTGGACGGCGATCTGTTTACGCCCGGCAACCAGCCCATCGAGGCCAACTTTACCGAAAACGGCTACCGCGATGATACCATCATCGTGGAGCTGGAGCAAAAGCGCATGTATGACAGCGATGTGTTTATCGCCTATGTCAAAATCGCTACGCCCAGCCAGCTGCGCACGGCCATCGCGGGCAACAAGCTCAGCTCCACCCGCACCAACCAGACCTCCGTGATTACCGCGGCCTATAACGGCATTGTGGGCATCAACGGCGATTATTACTCGGATAAGGATCGTCAGGGAGGGCATATCGTGCGTCAGGGACAGGTGATGCGCGAGCGCGTCAGCGACAATTTTGATCTGCTGTTTATCGATGAGCTGGGCGATCTGCACATCTATCACCGCGGCAAGGCGCAGCAGCAGGAGCAGGTGGACGCTTTCAAAAAGGAGCACCAGCTTGTAAACGCCTTCTGCTTTGGCCCGGGCCTGGTGATTGACGGCGACATTCCCGAGGATGTGGGCAAGTACAAGTGGTTTGATCCTGCCAGCCCCAACCCCCGCGCGGGGATCGGCCAGCTGGATATGCTCACCTACGTGCTGGTGGCCGTCAATGGCCGCACGGATGAATCCATCGGCGTTACCATGGAGGAGTTTGCCCTCATCATGCAGGAGCTGGGCTGCCGGCAGGCCTACAACCTGGATGGCGGCAACAGCGCCACGCTGGCCTTCCATGGCCAGGTGTACAACACCAAGGTGCAAAAGGAACGCGATGTGTCCGACATCATTTACTTTGCCTCCGCCACCGAGCAGGCGGAATAAGGAGATACGCTATGGCTGAAACCATTTCCCTTTTCGGGCTGCGGGTTTACGCCTACGGCCTGTGCGCGGCCATTGGCGCGGCGCTGCTGCTGGCGGGCATGCGCCTGACCGACCGCCGCCTGCCCGGCGGCACGGTCAGCCTGTTTGGCGTTTTGGGGGTGCTGCTGGGCATTTTGTGCGCCCGTGCGCTCTACTGCGCGGTGAACTGGTCGGATTTCTTTTATAATTATGAAAATCCCCTGCTGATGCTGCGCTGGTTTGACGGCGGCCTGAGCATGGCGGGGCTGATGGCGGGGCTGTTGCTGGCGGCGGCGGTTACCGCACGGGTGGTGCATGTGCCCTTTGCCCGGTTGATGGACGCCGTGGCCGTACCCTTTGGCCTGCTGATGGCGGCGCTGCGCTTTGGCGAGCAGTTTACCGACCTGGGCGTGGGCGCGGCGGTTGGCGAGGGCTGGGGGACCGCGCATCTGCCGTGGCTGTTTGTGGAAAGCCGCATGGGCGTGATGGTGGAATACCGCCTCAACGTATGGCTGTATGAAATGCTGATGGGCCTTGTGCTGTTTGCTGTGGCCGTTTTGTGCTACCGCAGGCTCAAAAATCACGCGGGCGATACGGCGCTGGTGGTGCTGTCCCTGTACGGGGCCAGCCAGATCCTGCTGGAAAGCATGCGCGATGACGGGCACATGCTGATCATCTTTTTGCGCGTGAGCCAGCTGGCGGCGTTTGTGCTGCCTGTCGCGGCCTGCGGCATTCTCAGCCACCGGGTGCGCGGCAAATGGGCGGTGGGCCTGGCGTGGCTGGTGGTTGCGCTGGGCGCGGCCGCCGTTGTGGTGCTGGAATTTTCGCTGGATGGCAGGCTCACCTTCGGCCAGCCCACGCTGGCGCGGGACTGGAGCCTGATGGCCGCCGCCTGCGCGGCGCTGTTTGCAGCGCCCTGCGTGCTGCTGGCCAAAGCAAGGAGGCAGGCATGAAATACGCAATGGTCATCCATAGCCCCATCGGCCCCCTGACGCTGGTGGAGGAGGACGCAGCGCTGACGGAGCTGCGCTTTGGCAACGAAACCCAGGGACTGCTCCCCGGCGATACGCCGCTTCTGCGCGAGGCGGCCGCACAGCTGGCAGAATATTTCAGCGGCAGGCGCAAGGCGTTTGATCTCCCGCTGCGCCCGAAAGGAACGCCCTTTCAGCTGCGCTGCTGGGATGCGCTGTTGCAGATTCCCTTCGGCGAAACCCGCTCCTATGGCCAGCAGGCGGCCATGATCGGCAACCCCAAAGCCTGCCGCGCGGTGGGCATGGCCAATCACCATAACCCGCTGCCCGTGCTGATTCCCTGCCACCGCGTGGTGGGGGCAAACGGCTCGCTGACCGGCTACGGCGGCGGACTGGGCATCAAGAAAACGCTTTTGCAGATAGAAAGGATGAAGCCCGAATGATCCAGCGCAAAACCAAAATTGTCTGTACCCTGGGCCCTTCCACCGAGGACGATGGCGTGCTGCGGGAGCTGATGCTTTCGGGTATGAATGTTGCCCGTCTCAATTTTTCCCATGGCAACCACGAGTATCATCTGAACAATATCAACCGCATCCGCCGCATCGCCGGCGAGCTGGGCAAGCCCGTTGCCATCATGCTGGATACGCGCGGCCCGGAAATCCGCCTGGAGCTGTTTGAAAACCACAAAGTGGAGCTGAAAAAGGGACAAACCTTTACCCTTTGCACCTCAAGCATTTCCGGCAACGCCGAACGCGCCTCCATCACCTACAGGGATCTGCCCGGCGACGTGCGCGAGGGTACCACCATCCTGATTGACGATGGCCTGGTAAGCATGACCGTGCGCAGCGTAACCCCCGAGGAAATTGTGTGCGTGGTAAACAACGACGGCGTGGTGAGCGACCGCAAGGGCATCAACGTGCCGGATGTGGACCTGAGCATGCCCTACCTGAGCCAGAAGGATCGCGAGGACATCGCCTTTGGCGTGCGCAACGGCATTGATTTCGTGGCCGCCTCCTTTGCCCGCACAGCGGAGGATATGCTGGAGGTGCGCCGCCTGTTCAGCCAGGAGGGGCGCACCAACGTCAACATCATCGCCAAAATCGAGAACATGCAGGGCGTGCAGAACATTGATGAAATCCTGCGCGTGTCCGATGGCATCATGGTGGCACGCGGCGATCTGGGCGTGGAAATCCCGCTGGAGCAGGTTCCCGTCATTCAGAAAATGCTCATCCGCAAGGCGTATTCCATGGGCAAGCCCGTCATTACCGCTACCCAGATGCTGGACAGCATGATGAAAAATCCCCGCCCCACCCGCGCCGAGGCCACCGACGTGGCCAACGCCATCTACGACGGCACCAGCGCCATCATGCTTTCCGGCGAAACCGCCGCGGGCGCCTATCCCATCGAGGCCGTGCGCACCATGGCGCGCATCGCCCTGTCCGCCGAGGCCGATATCAACTATGTCAAGCGCTTCAAGGAGCGCGAGGACGAGGGCACGCCCGATGTAACCAACGCCATCTCCCACGCCACCTGCACCTCCGCGCAGGATCTGGGGGCTTCGGCCATCATCACCGTTACCAAGAGCGGCCGTACCGCGAAGATGATCTCCAAATACCGCCCCAGCTGCCCCATCATCTGCTGCACAACGGACGAAACCGTGTGCCGTCAGCTCAGCCTGAGCTGGGGCGTAACCCCGCTGATGATCAGCGAGGCGGAAAATACCGATGATCTGTTTGAGCTGGCCGTACAGGCGGGCGAGCAGGCGGGGCTGCTGCGCGACGGCGAGCTGGTGGTCATGACCGCCGGCGTGCCGCTGGGCGTGAGCGGCACCACCAATTTAATGAAGGTGCATGTGGTGGGCCACATTCTGGTAACCGGCAAGGGCGTTACCCGCGAATGCTGCTGCGGCCGCCTGTGCGTTTGCCAAAGCCAGGAGGATGCGCAGAAGAACTTTAAGGACGGGGACATTCTTGTCATCCACCAGACCAGCAACGCTTTGCTTGCGCTGGTGCGCAAGGCGGGCGGCCTGATTTTGGAGGATGACAACCCCAACGGCCACGGCGCCATTGCAGGCATGAGCCTGAATCTGCCGGTGATTATCGGGGCCGCGGGCGCAACCAAGATTTTGAAAAGCGGCGCGGTGGTAACGCTGGACGCCGACCGCGGCGTGGTCAGCTGTAACTCCACCAACTCCCTTGTCTGAGAGGTACCAAAGCGATGAATCTGCTGATCAGCGCCTGCCTGATGGGCATACGCTGCCGCTATGACGGCGGCCGGAAGGAGCTGCCCTGTCTGAACAGGCTTTTGGATAAGCATGTGCTGATTCCCGTGTGTCCCGAGGTGCTGGGCGGCCTGTCCACGCCCCGCGTGCCCGCCGAGCGCATCGGCCGGCGGGTGGTCACCCGGGATGGGCGCGATGTAACGGACAACTATCTGCGCGGCGCGCAGGAGGCCCTGCGGCTTGCCCAGATGGCCGGCTGCACCCATGCGCTGCTCAAGGAGCGCAGCCCCTCCTGCGGCTGCGGACGCATTTACGACGGCACCTTCAGCGGCAGGCTGTGCGATGGCGACGGCGTGTGCGGCGCGCTGCTTCAGCAGCATGGGATCAAGGTGCTGGGCGAAAGCCGCGTGCAGGAGCTACTGGAGGAGGGAAAATGATGAATGTGCGAAAAGCCGAAGCGGCCGATCTGAACGCCGTAAGCGCGCTGGCGCTGGCTCTGTGGCCGGATCACCAGCCGAAGGAGCTGCGCCAGGAGCTTGCGCAACTGATGGACGATAAAGAAGCGGCTTTTTTCCTGCTGGAGGAAGAAAACCGCCCCGTTGGCTTTGCCCAGTGCCAGCTTCGTCACGACTATGTGGAAGGCACGTCCACCAGCCCTGTGGGTTATCTGGAGGGCATCTATGTCAGCCCCGGCCTGCGCGGCAGGGGCGGCGCAAGGGCGCTGCTGGGAGCCTGCGAGCGCTGGGCGGCCAGTCTGGGCTGCACGGAGTTTGCCAGCGACTGCGAGCTGACAAACTCCGCCAGCCTTGCCTTTCACCTGAATGTGGGCTTTGAGGAAGCGGGACGGATCATCTGCTTTGCCAAAAAGCTCTGACGCACCAAAGCAAACCGGTTTTTATGAAACAGCTTGCCGCTGGCGAACTGTTTCGACGCTCTGAGGGCAGTGTGCTTTTTTTGGCATGCTGCCCTGTTTGCTGTCTGCCGCCAAGCGGTTACGGCACAACGGTCCGCGTCATGGCGTTTGGCCCACGTACGCAGCGCAAAAGATGCTGGAAAATCAACCCAATCCTGCCGGCGCTGTGATTGATGAACCCCGCGCCGTATGATATAATGGCTGTACGTGGATTTGGATATTGACATACGGAGGCTGCAGTCATGAAATCAATCGGAACCTATTTTCAAAACGATCCCGTAAGGCCCCTTGTATACGGCGAGGTGGAGGTGATCAATCCGCCGCGCCAGCGCCTGCGGGGCGAACCCCTGCGCGAGGGCGTTCTGGTGCACCCGGTGCTGGTGGGCTTT
Source organism: Clostridia bacterium (assembly GCA_016297535.1). GTDB lineage: Bacteria > Bacillota > Clostridia > Christensenellales > Aristaeellaceae > Limiplasma. The sequence goes on from JAEDGL010000002.1 coordinate 26,305, forward strand.
TGCGGAACGGATCACGAGCTGATGCAAATGGGCCGCAGAGGAGAGCTTGGCCCCAAGTTTCCCGCCGGACAGAAGCGGCTGATCAACGGCCACGAGGGCGTGGTGTGGGTGCCCTCGCAAAACCGGTTTGCCATTGTGCTCATCCGCGGCGGCGACAGCGTGGATCCCACCCGCTATACCGAGGATGAAAGCTACTTCGAATACGGCTGCGACCAGGCGGACGGCCTGTTCTGCGATGATCTGTATGTCAACCCCGATATGCTTCTGCCCATCCCGGATGGATATGTGCAGAATGGCAGGCTGGCGCTTTCCTTTGCCAAAAAAATGGTCTTCCCGGATCCCTTTGCCTGCATGCTGTTCCAGCTGGAGCGCATGGAGGACCTGGGCGGGGCGCACAACTTCCGCCAGGCGGCGCGCCGCCACGGTTGCTCCCTTGAAAAGGCGCGGGCGATTGCGGCGGACGAGATCTTTGCCCGCACGGTCATCTTTGGCCTGGGCACCACCGGCATGTTCATCGGCGATCTCATCCGCCGCAGGCACCCGGAGGCGCATATCCTGTTTGTCGGGCTGGACGAGCCGGACAGCCCCAAGGTAAGCTTTGCGCTTGCGCAGGCACAGGCCGCCTATCTCCAAAACCGCTTTTCCGGCGAAAGCGAGCTGGCGCAGGCCATCTGCCAGCAGCTTGGCGGGCGCGCCACCCTGTTTGTGGGCGCAAGCGGCACCGAAGTGGATCACCGCATCGCCTTCAAGGAAAAGGTGCTGGGCTGCAACGGCATCTACAACAGCTTTTCGCTGGGCCCCAGGGTAACCTACGATACCATGCCCTTCGGGTTTGAAAACCACCTCATTTTCGGCTCCATCAATTTCCGGCAGGATCACATGGAGGAGGCCATCCGGCTGCTGGCAACCAGCCGCTACGGCGAAATTGTCGGCCTGATCGACAGGTCGGAGCTTGCCGCCGATCCCATCGGGGCCTATGAGCACAAAATCTACTGCAAGGGCGCGCCCATGAAAACCGCCGTGATCTGGCGGCCGGAATTTGTGGATACAGATCGATAAACGGGAGGAGAAACCTATGGCTGTTCAGGTGAGCTATGATCAGGACTGCAAAATGACCATTACCGGCGTGGCGTGCGATTGCGGCTGCGAGCACCGCGCCGTGGACAAGGATATCTACATCGGCAAGGGGCTGCTGCCCCGCATTCCCGAATACATCCGCCGCCGCGGGCTGGGCACGCATTGCGTGCTGGTGGCGGATGACAACACCTACCGCGTGGCAGGCGCGCAGGTGGAAGCAGCGCTGACGGGCGACGGCTTTGAGGTAACGCCCTGCGTGATCCACCGCGAAAAGGAAATGCTGCCGGATGATCTGTCCTGCGGCGAGGTGCTGCTGTCCATCACCCGCGATACGCAGTTCCTGATCGCGGTAGGCAGCGGCACGGTCACGGATACCACCCGCATCAATGCCGAACGTACCGGCCTGCCCTTTGTGTCGGTGGGCACCGCCCCCTCCATGGACGGCTATGCCTCCGCGGTGGCGCCGCTTCTGCACCGCGGGCTTAAAATCCAGCGGCCCGCCGTGTGCCCCGAGATCATTGTGTGCGATCTGGATGTGCTGGCCACCGCGCCGCTTTCCATGATTGCCAGCGGCGTGGGTGACGTGCTGGGCAAATACATCGCCAAGGCGGATTGGCAGCTGGGCCAGATCATCAACGGCGAACCCTGCTGCCCCGTGTGCGTGGAGATGGTAACCAACGCGGTGAACGCGCTGGTAGACAATGTGGATGAAATTGCCGCGAAAACCGAAAAGGGCATGCGCATCCTGATCGAGGCGCTGCTGCTGGCGGGCGTTACCATCATGATTATCGACAACACCCGCGCCGTGGCCTCCATCGAGCACAATATCGCTCAGTATTGGGAGATGATCCTGGTGCAGCGCGGCCTGCAGCCGCCCATGCACGGCGCGTCGGTTGGCGTATCCACGCTGCTGGTGTGGCCGATGTTCGAGCGCTTTGCCAGGGAGGATCTGACCAGGCTGGATCTGGAAGCCATCCGTGCAAGGCGCATGCCCCGCGAAAAGCGAGAGCGCTGGATGGTGCACGCCTACGGCGAGGAAGGCGGCCGCGCGATTATGCGCGAAAACCCGGGCGACTTTCTTACCTGGGAGGAGCAGGAGCGCCGCATCCGCACCGCTCAGCAGCGCTTTGACGAGATCAGGGCCGTCATCGGCGCCATGCCCCCGCTGGAAAAAATCCGTCAGGTGATGCGCACCCTGCAGGCCGAGATGACCCCCGAGGAGGAGCACATCCCGCAGGATCTGCTGCGCTGCTCCCTGCACTGCGGCAAGGATTACCGCACGCGGTATACGCTGTTCAAGCTGCTGGACGAGCGCGGCCTGCTGGAGGAATATCTGGCGGACTACCCCTATCCCTTTGCATAAGGAGGCAAACCCATGATTGATGCTCATGCTCACCTGTGGCTTAAGCAGGACGGCCGGGTGGACGGCCTGCCCGTATACCATATCGGAGGCGGCCTTGCGCAGTTTGGCGCGGTGCAGAAGCAGATGATGCCCGCCTACATGGATGATGGCGTCAACAGCGCCGAGCGCTTTCTGGCCAACATGAATTTTGCCCAGGTTGCCGGGGCGGCCATCACGCAGGAATACATCGACGGCAATCAGGATGACTATCTGCGTCAGGTGCGCAGCCGGTACCCGGATCGCATCCGGGTGTGCTCGCTGTATCAGGAGGCTCCCCTGCAGTACGACAGCCTGTGGATGGATGGCGTCAAGCTGTGCGCGGGACGCTTTGCCGACCAGGATATGACGCATCACGAGCAGGCCTTTGCCTTTGCCCAGCAAACCGGCCGCTATCTCAGCGTGGATCTGGCCGACGGCGATCTGCAAACCGCCAGCATGCGGGAGATGATCCAGCAGTATCCCGGGGTGAAAATCGCCATCGGCCATTTTGGCATGGCCACCACCCGGGGCTGGCAGGAGCAGATCCGCCTTGCCCAAAGCCCCAACGTATATGTGGAAAGCGGCGGCATCACCTGGCTGTACAACGCCGAATACTATCCCTATCCCTCGGCGGTCAGGGCCATCCGGGAGGCGGCCGGCATCTGCGGCATGCACAAGCTGATGTGGGGCTCCGATTATCCCCGCACCATGACGGCCATCACCTACCGCATGAGCTGGGATTTTGTGGACAAATCCCCGGAGCTGACCCCGGAGGAAAAGCAGATGTTCCTGCACGGCAACGCCGTAGCGTTTTATGGGTTTGATCATCTGCCCGAAATGCCCTATGTGCATCATATGGCGGAGTAAGCGCTCAGCATGGCTCATCCGGGCGATACGGACCACAGTCAGAGGGGCCGAGGGTTCCTATGACAACTCCCTGTAAGGGTTTTGCAACAGTCTGAGCGGCCCGCAATCAGAAAACCTCTGGTTGCGGGCCGCGGCTTGTACGGCCTGCAAGGCAAACGGGCTGTCATCATCAAATTCTAATGTATTTTTCAGCGCACACACAGCGGCTTTCAGTCAGGATTTCTTTTCATGACTGTGAAATTGTGCTATAATGCCTCTCGTACAGAAATGGAGGTTGCCTTGGAATGAAGAAAAACGGGAAGAAAAAGCCAAAAAGCGGAAACGGCCCGGGGATGATTGCCTTTGGCGTGGTCTATGCGCTGTATTCCTCTCTTTTTAAGCCGCACAGCCTTGGCGGCTACCTGCTGGCCTTTGCGTTCAGTGGCTTTGTAGGCGCCATCATCCGCATCATGGCCCAGGGGCTGGATACCACCCAAAACCAGAAAACCCCGGAAAGCCTGCAGAAGGTACAGGGCAATACCGGCAACCCCGAGGTGGATGAGCTGCTGGAAAAGGGCCGGGAGATGATTACGGAAATCCGCCGGGAGAACGACCTGATTCCCGACAGCAGCCTGTCCGACAAGCTGGATCAGCTGGAAAACAAGTGCGCCGAAATCTTTCGCGCTGTGTACGACAAGCCCAGCAAGGCGTCGCAGATTCGCAAATTCATGGCCTATTACCTGCCCACCACCCTTAAAATGGTCAAGGGCTACCGCATGCTGGATGAGCGCGGCATTACCGGGCAGGACGCCGTGTACGCCCGCAACCGCATCGATGATGCGCTGCTGGTGGTGCTGCAGGGCTGCCAGAAAATGCTGGATAAGCTCTATCAGGATGATGTGCTGGATCTGACCACGGATATCGACGTGCTGGAGCAGATGCTCAAGCGCGATGGCCTCAGCGAGAGCGATCTGGAGGCGGCAGCCGCACAGGCAAAGCGCGCCGCGCAGATTGACGAGGCGGCCAACCGCCTTTCCGGCCGCAGGACGCAGGCCGGAAAGGCCGAACCGGAGCAGCAGGCAAAGGCGGAGCAGCCCCGCTGGAACGTGGATCCCCGCTATGCCGCCAATGGCCAGGCACAGGCACAGAAACCGGACGAACAGTAACGCAGTAGATAGAGGAGGACGCCACCATGACCGAAAACAATCAGGGCATTGAGATTCCCGTACTGACGCTGAACCCCGATTCCATGGCGCAGGACAAGGCAAAGCTGGAGCAGGCCGCCGCCCAGATGAGCGCCGCGCCCGAACCCAGCGCCCATTCTGCCGCCGAGGCAGCCAGCCAGGCCGTTGCGCAGCTGGACACCAGCATGCTTTCCGAAGAGGAAATCAAGGCCATCGAGGCCTTTGTGGATCAGATTGACGTAAACAACACCGACCATGTGCTGCTCTACGGCGCCGAGGCGCAGAAGAAGATTTCCGATTTTTCGGATGGCGCGCTGGAGGCCGTGCGCACCTGCGATACCGGCGAGGTGGGCGAAATGCTGGTAAAGCTGGTGGGCGAAATCAAGGGCTTTTCCGAAAGCGCCGAAAAGCCCAAGGGGCTGGGCGGCCTGTTCTGGAACGCCAAAAAGGCCATCGGCGATATGACCGCCAAGTACGACGAGGTGGAGGCCAACGTCAACGCCATCGCCACCTCGCTGGAAAACCATCAGATTCAGCTGCTCAAGGACGTGGCCATGTTCAACCGCCTTTACGACATGAACACCCAGTATTTCAAGGAACTGACCATGTACATCGTGGCCGGTGAAAAAAAGCTGGAGCAAATCCGCTCCACCACCCTGCAGGAGCTTAAGCAAAAGGCCCTTGCCAGCGGCGACGCCATGGATGCCCAGCGCGCCAACGATCTTGCCGCCAATTGCGACCGGTTTGAAAAGAAGCTGCACGATCTCAAGCTCACCCGCCAGGTGGCGCTGCAGATGGCGCCCCAGATCCGCCTTTTGCAAAACAACGACAGCCTGCTGGTGGAGCGCATCCAGAGCACGCTTTCCAACACCCTGCCCCTGTGGAAAAACCAGATGGTGATTGCCCTGGGCATGCACCGCAGCCAGGAGGCGCTCAAGGCGCAGACCGCCGTAACCGATATGACCAACGACCTGCTCAGGAAAAACGCCGATGCGCTTAAAATGGGCACCATCGAAACCGCCCGTCAGGCCGAGCGCGGCGTGATTGATCTGGATACGCTGGTCTCCACCAACCAGAGCCTGATTGATACCATCAACGAGGTCATGAAGATTCAGGATGAAGGCCGCGCCAGCCGCCTTGCCGCCGAAAAGCAGATGATGCAGATGGAAAGCCAGCTCAAGGCCAAACTGCTGGAGCTCAAACACTAATCCGGCCAACGAAAGGAACAGGAACCGATCATGAAAACCAAATTGCCCACCGCCCTGTGCGTGCTGATCGCCCTGGCGCTGGTTGCCTTTGGCCTGCTCTATGGCACCTGGAGCGGCTTTCGGGAGGATCGCGCGCAGGTGGATGAGCTGCTGGCCATGGAAAACGGCCTGCTGGATGTGCTGGGCTACCGCGCTGCGGACGGTCTGAACCTGTGCGCCGTGGCCAAACGCCATCTGCCCTCCGGGGACGAAACGCTGCAGCGGCTGGAAAAGGTTTCCCGCCAGCTGCAGCAGGCCGATACCCTGCACGCCTCGCTGGATGACGAGCTGACGCAGGCGGTGGAGGAGATGGCCCGTAAGCTGAAGGAAACCGAAAGCTTTTTGCAGAGCGGGCGCGACCAGCGGTATCTGGAAATGCTGCTTGCCGATCTTGGCAGTCTTCGCACAAGCGATGTGGTTACGGCCTACAATCAGGCGGCCGAGAGCTTTAACCGCCAGCTGGACGCTCCCTTCTCCGGCATGCTGGCAGGATTGCTTGGCATTGTCAAATGCCCGCTTTATCAGTAAGGAGGCGCACATACAATGAAAAAAATGCTTTGCGCTCTCCTTTGCCTCATGCTGCTGGCACTGCCCCTGAGCGCCCTGGGCGCTGCGCGTATGCCGGAGCTGCGCTCCAACATCAACGATTCGGCGGATGTACTCAGCGCGCAGACCACTGAAGACCTGACGGAGTTTTGCAAGCTGGTCGCCCAGAAGACGGAGCTTAACCTGTACGTGGCCACCGTTCACTTTTTGGATGGTCTGGATGCGCAAACCTACGCTGCGCAGCTTTTTGACAGGTGGAGCCTGGGCGGAAAGGATCTGCTGCTGGTATGCGCCGCAGGCGAGGACAGCTTTGCCACCGCCATGGGCGCCGAGGCCGGACAGCTGCTTGGCAAAGCCAATGCGGAAAATCTGCTCTACACCTCCTCCGAGTTTGGCGCGCTGTTCCGTACCCAGCAGTATGACGCGGCGCTTGCCGCCTATTGCAAAGGCCTGAACGCCCTGCTCAAAAAACAGACCGGCACCGAGGTGCGCATGGACGGCCTGTTTGGCCAGAAGGCGCAAGCCGCCCCGCAGCAGCTGGATTCCCTTGGCGGAGAACTGTGGCGCGAGGTGATGGAGGCCATTACCGAAACCAGCGAGGATTATCAAACCCATCACAGCGAGATCAAGCGCGAGGAGGAAGGCCTGACCGCCGGGGGATGGATTGTGCTGATTATTCTGATCAGCATTGTGCTGCGCCAGAACAGGCGGGACCGCCGCATCCGCCGGGAACGCCGTTCGGGCTGCGGCTGCTCCCCCATCGGCTGGATTCTTGGCCTGCTGGGACTGCACTGGATGTTTGACAAGGATTAAGGCACGGCGAGGAAAAATGGACGGCCATTCCTTCAACCGGGAAAACCCGTTTTCGAGGCCCTTTTGCGGCCTCGATTTTTTGTATCTTTATTGGTTTCTCTGATGGTTTGGGTAGAAACGGGCGCAGAAACGTGATATAATGATTTCCACGTTTTGCCCGCGCCAAGGCGCGGGCAATGTTGCACCATTCCCCCATTCGTACGTTTAAGGAAGCGAAGAAGATGTTTGCGAGCTATACAAAAGGCCTTAAGCACGGTATTCCGATTGCGCTGGGCTATCTGTCGGTATCGTTTGCGTTTGGCATTCAAGCCACGTCCCTTGGGCTGAGCCCCCTGCAGGCGGTGATGATTTCCTTTTTCAATGTAACCAGCGCGGGGCAGCTGGCAGGGCTGCAGCTGATGGCTGCCGGCGCGCCGCTGGTGGAAATGGCGCTGACGCAGCTTACCATCAACCTGCGCTATGCGCTCATGAGCCTTAGCCTTAGCCAGAAGCTGGACAGCAGCATGACGCTGATTCACAGGCTGCTGCTTTCCTTTTGCAACACGGACGAGGTGTTTGTGGTTGCCTCCCAGCAGCCGGGCAGGGTGGGCAGGGCCTATCTGTACGGGCTGACCAACGGCCCGTTTTTGGGCTGGACGGCAGGCACGCTGCTGGGCGCGCTGGCGGGCGGCATTCTGCCCGGGGCGGTAACCGAGGCGCTGGGGCTGGCCATTTACGGCATGTTTATCGCCATTATCCTGCCGCCGTTCAGGCGTTCCTGTGAGGTGCGTACCGTCATCCTGATTTCCGTGTGCATGAGCTGCCTGTTTGCGTTTGTGCCGCTCTTTGGCTTTCTTTCAAGCGGGTTTCGCATTATTGTGTGCGCGGTGGTTGCCTCCGCGCTGGGCGCATGGCTGATGCCCCGGCCGGTGAAGGATGAAGAGGAGGTAGCGGCATAATGGAGTGGAAAACGTTTCTGGTCTACCTGCTGGTGATGGCAGGCGTTACCTATCTGATTCGCATGATTCCGCTGGTGGCCATCCGTGGCAAGGTCAAAAGCGTTTTTCTGCAATCGTTTCTGTATTATGTGCCGTATGCGGTGCTGGGCGCGATGACCTTTCCCGCCGTGTTTTCTGCCACGGGCAGCCTGCCTACGGCGCTTGCGGGTACGGCGGTTGCGCTGGTGCTGGGCTGGATGGAAAAAAGCCTGCTGACGGTTGCGGCCATGGCCTGCCTTGCCGCGCTGCTTGTGGGATTGATGGTGTGAAAAACGACTTTTCCCAATAAAAATGGCGCAAGGGTATTGCATATTTTGTGAAATCGTGATACAATCATCATTGCGATTTAATGCCAAGGAGGTGAAACAAGTGCCTAACATCAAGTCCGCCATCAAGCGCGTCAAGGTTACCGAGACCAAGAATCTTCGCAACCGCATCGTCAAGTCCAAGGTGAAGACTGCTGTCAAGAAGTTTGAGACGGAGGCCACTGCTGCCCAGTACAGCCTCACCACCTCCGCTATCGATAAAGCCGTTGCCAAGGGCATTCTGCACAAGAATACCGCGAACCGTAAGAAGGCTCGTCTGGCCAAAATGGTGAACGCTTAAGTCCTTTTAAGCGGTGCCGCCGACCTGCGCGTTGCGTATGTTTCAGCGGCAGGTCGATGATGTGGAAAGAAAAAAGCCGTGTGAACGCTCACACGGCTTTTTCTTTATGGCTCTTTGCTTTGCAGCTGCTCCTGCGCCTCGGCCAGCAGCTTCGTCGCCTTTTCCACCGCTTCGGGGGTTCCGGTTTCGATGGCCCTGCGGTACCATTTCACCGCTTTTTCCAGGCTTTGGGCTACATACAGGCCATGCTCGTAAAACATGCCCACCAGCACCATTCCCTTGGCAAAGCCCTGCTCAGCCGCGCTGCTATAGCACTTGAAGGCGGCTTCCGCGTTGGGCTTTGTACCATAGCCATAATGATAGCAGATGCCCAAATTGTATTGCGCCTCCGCATGCCCTTGCCGGGCAGCCAGCGTGTAGAGCTCAAAGGCCCTGTCATTGTCATCCTGTACCCCGTCGCCATAGGTGTAGACAACGGCAAGACGGAACTGTGCATCGGCATCGCCCTGTGCAGCAAGGGCTTCCAGATGGCTGATTTCTGCTGCAGTCATGGTTTTCCCTCCTTGTTATTCAGCCCCCTCGCCAAAGCGGTGAGGGGGCTGGGGTGATTATGCTTCTTCGCTGCCTTCCCCTGCCTGCTCCCGAAAATCCGGGTCCACCTCCGGCATGGTCTGGCATACGTACAGATAGGCGTCCTCGCCGTTATCCTCGTAATAGCGTTTGCGCACGCCCAGCTCGATAAAGCCAAGCTTCTGGTACAGGCGCTGCGCCACAATGTTGGACTTGCGCACCTCCAGCGTCATATACGCCACGCCCATATTGGCGGCGTACTGCATCAGCGCCCGCGTTACGCCAAGGCCGATTCCTCTGCCTCGGCAGGCTTCGTCCACGGCGATGTTGGTAATGTGGCCTTCCTCAAACACAAGCCACGCCCCGGCATAGCCCACCACCCTGCCATTCTCCTCCGCTACGATATAGCGGGCGCATTTGTTGGTGGTCATCTCATCCACAAAGCTCTGGTAGCTCCAGGGGGTGTGGAAGGTTTTCAGCTCGATGGCGTGCACCTGGGGCACATCCTCCAGCGTCATGCGTCGGTAGGTGATCATGTGTTGCCTCCCAGCCTGCGGGCACGCTCGCGCTCCGCCTGAGGCGCGCGCAGATATACCGGCATCAGCGTCAGATAATCCACGGCCCTGTCCCGGTGCAGATCCGCCAGCGCGGCGACGGCAGCGGGACGCAGATAGCTCATGTGCGCGGGCGCAAATACCGCGCGGTCTCCCAAAAGCTCCTCAATGGCCCTGCGATAGGTTTTCACGCCGTCGCCAAGAAAGCACAGCCTGCGCCCATCCGCCACTTCCAGCGCTTTTTCCACAAACACATCCAGCTTTTGCGCCATGTCCTCCAGCCGGCATACCGGCGGCATTCCCGGCAGGAACGCCGCGCCGTACACCTGCCCGGCGCGGGCATCCTGAATGGGACAAAGCAGCGCATCCGTCATACAAACGCCTGCCGCCAGCGCTTCCAGCGCATCCACGCCAATGCAGGGCCTGTGCGCACCGTGCGCCATGCCCTTGACGGCGCTTACGCCGATACGCACCCCCGTAAAGGATCCGGGGCCGGTTACGGCCGCATAATAATCAATGTCGGAGATATCCAGCCCGGCGCGGCCCAGCGCTTCCTCAATCATGGGCATCAGGTTGACCGAATGGGTAAGGCGGTTGACCGCCGCGCCTTCGTAGGCGATCTCACCATCGTGCAGCACGGCAACGCCCGCCACGGGGCCGGAGGTATCCACAGCCAGCAGATTCATGGAATCAGTTCCTTTCGTTCAAGCGCCGCAAGCAGGGCCTGCTCATCAAGAGCACGGAACCCCCCCACCGGCGTAAGGGAGATACGCCGTCCGTCATCGCCAACAGGCTCCAGAGCGATGGCCAGATAGCTTTCCGGCAACGCCTCCTCGGCACGGCTGGGCCATTCGATGACGGCTACGCCGCCGCCCTGCAGGTACTCCTCCATGGAAAGCTCGTAAAGCTCCTCCACGCTTTCCAGACGGTACCAGTCGAAGTGATACAGGGGCAGCCGGCCGGAGTCATGCAGCTGCATAATGGTAAAGGTGGGGCTGGTTACGTAGCCGGTAACGCCCAGTCCGCGAGCCAGCCCACGCGTAAACTCGCTCTTTCCGGCGCCCATGTCGCCCAGAAGAACCAGTACATCGTTGGGCCTCAGCTGCCCGGCAAGCGCCGCACCGATTGCCTGCGTTTGCGCAACGCTCTTGGAAAGGAAAGTCAACGTTATTTCGCCTCCGAAACGCTCTTTTTGCGACCGTGCAGGATGGGAGAAAGGGGCTTGTAGATCAACGCGGTGACCACGCTGATGACGACCCACTTGAGAATGTTAAACGGCGCGGTGATCAGCAGCACAAACCTGCCTACGCTGTTCACGGCGGGCACCACCTTCTGGCCCATACCCACAATGGCCTCCACAGGCATGCCGTAAGCCGCGCCGTAGAAGGGAATCATGATATACAGGTTGGTCAGCACCGCCACGACAGTAGCTACCACAGTGCCAACCGCCAGGCCGATGATGGCGCCCTTGCGGGTTTTGTTGCGGCGGTAGATCAGGGAGGCGGGCAGCATCATGGCAAAGCCCATGATGAAATCCGCCAGCTCGCCCACGCCCTGGGACGTGGTATGCAGCAGACCCAGCAGCGCCTTTACCAGCAGAATCAGCGTGCCGGGAACAGGGCCCATGGCAAACGCGCCCAGCAGCACGGGAAGGCTGCTCAGATCCAGCTTGTAAAACAGCACCACCGGAATTTCGATCAGAAACAGCACCGCGGCAATGGCGGCCAGAATGGCGACTGTGGACAGCTGACGCGTAGTAAGCAGGGAACGTTTGGTGTTGGTCATTGGGAAAAACCTCCTTCAAGTTGCAAAATACCCCTGATGGCTTTTCTTGCATCAGGGGCAATCACGCACACATGGGGAGATCGCGATCACTCTTCTCACATCCGGACTTTGGCCATGCGGCCGTTCACCGTCGGTTCCGGAATTGCACCGGATCGGGAGATGCGTTACCGCATCTCTTAGCGGACTATACCGCCGGTAGGGAGTTGCACCCTGCCCCGAAGAAGCCATCTATGTGGTGGGTTTCCGCAAGCATCATAGCACGCAGTCAGGGGATTGTCAAGCGCAAACTGTGGCGGAAGCTCAAAACCAAATCACAGGTTCCATAGCCGCTTGAGCGCCGTAAGGCAGCGCACGTAGGAGGAAAAATCCACGCCGGCATCCCGCGCAGCCTCGTTGGCGTAGATGGTATCCAGCTCCATGCGCGCCGCGGCGGCGATAGCGCCGGACGGCTGATTGTCAAAAACGTTTGGCATCAGGCGGCTGGCTGCCTGGGGAAACACATGGCCAAACAGGGGCAGATAGGTCAGCAGCAGGTTTTCGCCGGGCGTTTCATCCACCCGGACACCCTCGGCGCGGTGCTCGCTCTGGATAGCGCTTTGCAATCTGCCGTCACCGGCCAGCAGGCCCCGGGCAACCTCCTGCTTGGGGTGGCGGCTCTGGATGGGCAAAAGCGCCTGCAGGGGATGTCCGTCCGAAAGACGCGCCAGCGTCAGCGAGCACAGCCGGGTCTGCTGCTCCTGGCCAAAGGCCTTTACCAGCTGACCGCCGTTGCCGGCAATGCACAGCTCCATCCTTGAGGGCAGCAGCGGCTGCCATGCTTCATTCTGCCACGCGCACTGCAGCATTTCGCCCGCCAGATAAAACAGAAAGCCGATTTGCCATAGCAGCAGGCATTCCATATAGCTTACGCGTCCCTCGTCGCGGCACTGCGCCATGCAGCGGCGGATGGCCTGCGCCTGCGAGGAAAGCAGATCATCCAGCAGAAGCATGCACTTGCGCTGTCCGCGCGTGGTGCTGCCTTCCTGACGGAAAACGGCGGTTACCTGGTGAATGGCGGCCTCCAGTTCGTCATCCATGCCGTCAAAATCGTGTTCAAAATCGTCTGAATGGCGCTCCAGAAGGGAGTAAAACAGCATCTGACGGCATCCCATCAGCAGCGACGCTTCCATACAGGCATGCTTTGCGCCGCCCAGCCACAGGCTCAAATCCGCCGTACTGCCGCCGATATCCAGGTTGAGATAGCCGCTTTGGGCGTTGATTTCGCTGCGGTTGAGGAAGTACAGCCCGTCCGCCTGATTCTCTGTGGCAAAAAGCACCGGCGGGCAATCCTCGCATAGAGGCAGGCCGGTTTCCTGCGCCACCTCGCGGGAAAGCCCTCTCATGAGGTTGAGATAGCTTTCCTGGCGGTGAAGAGGCAGGGCGTTTGGCATGGAAACGCGCCAGCTAATTAACCCCGACCCCCACAAACGGGCACAGAGCGAGGCCTGCACCATCACCTGCTTGAGGAACAGGCGCATGACGCGCTGGGCGTAGGCCTCCTCGCTCCACTTGAGATCGTAGTACAGGGCAGAGGCGTTTTTCCCGGCAAGCGCGTTCAGGGTGCTCTGGTAATAGATATGGCCGTCTAACAGCACCGTGTTCCACTGCTCGGGCTGATCGGTAAACATATCCATGACGCTGTAAAAGGTGCTCTCCGTGGTGCTGCCGGGCAGCAGCACGTCTCTGGGCAAAAAGGCGCCCGCGAGCAGATCGCTCTGGCGGCCGGGCTTCATGAGCGTGCGATGCATGCACTCCGGCAGGGAAGCAGGCTGCACCCGGTCGCCCTGACGCAGCATAACGGTTGTGGAAATGCTGCCAAAATCGATGGCGGCGGTGGCGGGAGGCTCATGCTTGAGAAGCCTGCGGGGCGTATCGTTGATCAGCGCGCCAAGCGTTGTCTCGCCGCGCCGAAGCACCACAAAGGCCGGAAACAGATCCACGCATACGGTTTGCCAGCCGTTTTCCCCTGCGGCATACCGCCGTCCCTGATGCCAGCCCTGCGAGCCGTACGCCCACGCGCTTACCAAACCGGGCTGCTCCACAAACACAGCGTAGCTTTTCCATAGCCCGGGCGCAAAGCGGGCGTTGGGCCAAACGGTAACCCCGGGGCGCTGCTGGGCGGGCAACACGGTGGCGCCGCCCTGCTCCAGACGACCGTCTCCGCGCAGGCGGTAGCTGCGGCGGAAGGTAACCGCACCCGGAGCGCCGTCCTCCTGCGCGCGGCGCGTAATGCTGAAGGATACGGCGATCCGATCTTCCTGCACGGAAAAACAGAAGGAGGCGGGATCCAGCCTGGGCGCGCTGTCGCCGTCTTCGTCAAAGCGCTGCGCAAGCCACTGGCACAGCGCGGGCGAAAGCGGCGCAACGGCGGTTCCCAGCCCTTCCACGGTACAGCGCCGGGCAAGGAGGCCGTCATCATAGGCGGCTTCGCCCTCCCAAAGCAACAGCGCATCGGAAAAAACGTTTTGGATCAGTTGCTCATCCGTCATGCCAATCGCCCTGTCCAGCAGGCCGCGCAGGGCCGCGGGACGCCCGGTTGCGGGGCAGTCCAGCACAAGCTCGCAGACGGCTGCCGCGGGGATGGCCTCCAGCTCGTCCGCCCAGCGCTGCAGCCATTGCAAAAGGCTGGAAAGAAGCCCCGTGCGTTCGGTGCATTGCTGGCGCAGGGAGCGCAGCGCCTGCGCCGTCTGATGCCGCCAGCGCGCATCGTGGCGCTGCAAAAGACCGATCTCGGCCTGCAGGCGTTCCAGCACAGCCCTGTTACGGAAATCGGCGGGCTTAAACAGCGTATCATGCGCCCGGCAGGCAAAAGCCTCACCGTTTAGCGTGTACAGGGTAAGCTCGTCCGGCGGGCAGGCGGGAAGGCCACAGGGCGCCAGAGCGCTGAGAAGGGGATTATCCAGCAGGGGCAGCTGCGCAGGGCACAGCGTCTGCTTTTCCACAGGCAGCACATTCTGCGGGGAGCATGCGCCCAGCGCAAGCAGGCGAAGCAGGGATACCTCGTCCGCACCGCCCTGGGAAAGGCACTGCTTCCAGCCGGTGTGAAGGTTGAGCAAATCCTGGGCAAAGCGATCCAGCAGGCTTACCAGCTGCTCATCGGCATGCAGCAGAGGGCTTTGCCATTCGGGCTGCTCCTTCAGCTGCTGCAATACGCGCAAACGGGAGACAAGCACAAAGGCGTCGCGCTGCGAAATCGTCTCGCAGGGCTCCGTAAAGCACCCGTTCATGCGATCGTACCAGCGCACGCAGGGCGGAAGCACCTCGCTCAGGTTTCCGGGATCAGCAGCCGGGATAAGCACCATCGCGCTGGAAAGCAGCGCAAGGGGGTAAACGGCAGCTTCGGCATCGCGGGCGCTGCGAAGGATGAACACCCAAAGCCCGTCCGGGGCGCGTCCGGGCGCAAGCGCCGCCTCCACAGCCGCGCCAAAGGGCCCCTGCCCGCCGCTGAGGCAAACGGTATCCAGCACAGGCCAGCTTTCATCCCTGGGCCAGCTGTCCCACAAAAGCAGCAGGGCAAGCACGGCGCGGTAATCGGTCAACTGCCGGTTGTGGGACAGCCGATCCCCATCCAGCCGGGAAAGCCGGCGCAGCTGCTGCTCGCAGGCCAGCACATCCGGGATGGAATAGCCCACATCCTGCCCGTTGGTTTGCATATGGCGCGCCATGCTCTCCAGCCATTCGCCGGGACGCTTGTTGCGGTCGGTCACCACGCCCGGCACATTGTGATAGCCGGTGTGAAAGCCATCGCCCATGTGCGGCAAAAAGGTAAGATAGGAAGTCTGCCTGTCAAGCTCTTCCTTGGGGGGTAGATCGCTGCGCCTGCGCATGGCAGCGCCTCCTTTGCGCAAAGAAATCAATCGGTTACGGCCTGCAAAAGCGCGGTAACAAACGCGGCCAGCGCCGCATCGGGCGTGTGCGGATCGCATTGCGCACCGCCCAAACGGCGCACAATGGCGCTCATGCCGCACCTGTCCTGCACGGGGGAGAGGATCAGCCGCTCCATCGCGCGCTGCACGGCCTCGCAATCGCCGGCAGATTGGGGATTACGCAGCACGCGCATCAGCGATTCAAGAACCTTTTCGTCAACCAGGCCGTTTGCGCCGTTTTCATCCAGCATGGCGGGAGGCAGCGAGGCGATCACCTGATGAAACCAGTTGACATAAAACGCCCAGAACTGATACAGCGCGTCCAGCCTGTTTTCCAGCTGCGCCCGCTGGACGGTGGAAAAGCGGCCCAGGCAGTGGAAAAACGGAGCGCAGTAGCCCACTTTTCCCGCCCTGCGGCTGTTGCGGGCAACGCGCTTTTTAAGCGTGGGATAGCATTCCGAAAAGAATACGGCCGCAGCCTTCAGCATTCCGCCATAGCGAGACTGGTACAGCGGGCCGTCCTGATCAAAGCTGGCCCAGGCAAAGCCCGGGGTGTGCCACTGATAGTAGTAGCAGTTGATATTGTGCGCATCCGCGCCACGAAACCCCGTGCGCATAAACTGCGATACGCAGCGCGCCGCCAGCCATTCCAGCATATGCGCGTCGTTTTCCTGGCTCTGGGAGCCGGTGGAGTAGATGCGCGTGGAAACAAAGTATTCCTGCGGCAGGCCCAACAGATAAACCGCATCGTACACGCCCCTGACATCTTCACAGCCGGTGCGCACCATGCTTTCCATGCCGTAGTACTGCAGGGCGGTCCGTGCCTTGTCCAAAAACGCTTCGCTGCTTACGGCAATCTCCTGCGTTTCATCCACGCCGGAGTCCGGCACGCTGAAATAGGGAAGCATGAGCATGCCGCCCAGAATGAAGCGGTCGCGCATGCCCGCGTAGCGCGCCTGAAAATACCTGGCCAGCGCCGGAATACCGCTTGCGCCCGTGCCGCCAAAAATGCTTCCGCACAGGATAAGACGCACGGTTTCGCCCTTCCGAAGGTCGTCATCCATGCGGTCGATCAGCGCGTTCAGCTCATCCGGCAGCCCCTGCGCGCGCGTTTCCTCCAGCCCGCCCAGCATTTCGGCAAAAAACAGCACACCCAGATCGGGATGGCCGCGAAAGCCCTCGCTGTATTCCAGCTGCGCCTCCGTAGAGGAAAACAGCGTGCGTGCAAGCAGCTGATCGCGGCGGTTGCCGCGCGCCATCTGCTTTACGGAGGCGGCGCGCCTGCTCAGATTCATGCTCCAGCGCTCCACGCTGAGCTGCGTATGAAAGCCGCGGTGACGGTAGGGCGAGGCGGCAAAAACCGGCCGAACCTCCTCGTAGTATTCGGCGGCGCGCTTGGCGCGGGTGGTGTTGCCGCAGGCGGCATCCACATCCACCGACAGCATATCCAGCCTTGCAAGCGGCTCATGGCGGCCTGTTTCGTCAACGGTGTAGAAAGCGTCCGCGCAGGCGGCGTATACGATGCTTTCCAAAATTTTGTTGCCCGTGCCGCCAATGGCGATCACATAACAGCCCATGCGCAGAAGCCTCCTTTTGGTTCAGATTCGCTTGAAATAGGCATGCCTGCCGCTGATGGCGGGCGGCGCGGCCAGGCGGCTGACCACCGCCGCAGCCAGCGGATTCAGCGCGTACATTCCAAAGCACACCACATAATCCCACAAGGTGCGCCCCGTTACGTGGCAAAGGCCAAGCAGCCACACGCCCGCAGCCATGGCGGCGTTGATCAGGCAGATGATAACCAGTGCCAGGCGGCAGGAGCGAATCGCGCCCGCCGTGCGGCGCGCGCTGCAAAGCGGGTTTCGGTGCGTCCAGCGCCACAGAAGCTGAACCAGCAGCGTCATCTCCCACGCGATGCCCGCGCTGATGGCAAGCGCGTTCAGCCAGACCTTCTCGCGGGCAATGAGCATTTCGCGCAGGGAAAAAGCGCCGTCCGATGCTGTTGCGGCAACGGGAGAGAGCCATCCGCCAAGCGCGGGAAAGGCGTTTACCACATGGGCCGCAAGATCCGGCGCGGTAAAGGCCAGCTTCCACGGATAAATCAGGCAAAGCGCCGCGTATTCCCAGGCTACAGGCACGGCAAAGGCAATCAGATAGCACAGCAGGCATGCAACGTGATTGCTGCCGCGCATGCGAAGGGGACGTTTTCGCACGCGGTTTTCATTTTTTGGCACGCAAAACGCCTCCTTAGGGCTGATTGGTAACAAACAGATCAAAAACAAATCGAATATAGGGCTGCTGACCGGGACGCGCGGCACCCTGCAGCTGGCTGACCAGCTCCGAAAGGCCGGGGGCAAGCTCCACCGGCGGAAAATCCGGCACGATTGCGCCGTAATAGGAGGTGTTGCCGGCATCGCCCCAGGCGTGCTGGTACGGTTTGGAGATGAAATCGCGCTGGCGCTCATAGGTGGTAAGCACCTGGGTGAACGCCTTCCACGCAGAAATGTGCTCGTTGGTAATGGATGCATTCAGCGCTCCAACCCAGGCAGGGGTCTGCCAATCAAAGCTTTCACCGGGCAGATCGGCGCTCAAAAGCAGCCGGTAATACCCGGGGCGAAGAGCGCCTCCCTCCACGGACAGGCGTACGGTCAGCATTTCACCGCTGACGGAAAGGCCGGTAACGCGTACGGGGCTTTGCGCGGTCTGCTGACCAAACACATATATTTTGTCGCGCAGCACAATGGCCTGCGCATCCTCCGGCACGGCTGTACCGGGCCTGTTGGGCAGAACGCTGTCCAGAAGCAGCGCATTTTGCACGGTAAGCTCCACATTGGCAAGGGCCTCCGCGTTCATCGTCATGCCATCGCAGGTCCTCTGCAGGGGCAGCTGTAGCGTAAGCGTGCGGTCGGGCTGCGCACCGTTTTCAGGCGCAAGGGTAACGGTACGCAGGCTGCCGGAAACATTTACCTGCGCATTCTCCGCCAGAAGCTGCACGCCCTGGGTGTGCTGGGTTATGGGCTGCACTCCGGCGCGGGTGATCAGCAGATAGTGGTAATCAAAGCCAAAGGGCTCCTGCACAATGGTCTGGCCGCCGCGTGCATAAACAAGCTGACCGTTCTGAGGCCCGCGCGGCACCCTCAGCGTGTCGGATGCATCAAGCCGCGCTTCAAAGGCGGCGGTAAAGGCGTCAACCTGCGCGGTCTGGCCAATCACCAGCGCCAGCAGCGTGCGCGGCATCGCCAGCACGCCGTCGGTAAGGCCGGTATAGCTGTTGTAATCCAGACGGCCCCACAAAAGCGGCTCGCTCAAATCAGCAGCGGCAAAGGTGGACAGCTGGCCCATGTAGTCCAGCGTAAAGGCATACAGCCCCACGCTCAGCCCCGCATCGAACACGCCGCGGCTGTTAAGCAGCTCCTGCACCAGCGCATGCGCCTGTCCGTTTTCATCCACCAGGCTCAGCCTGCGTATGGCGGCAGGATCGCAGGTGATAACGGAAAGCCGTGACAGGTCGAGATTGGCCAGCGCATAGAGCAGCGGATAATCGCCGTCATCGCCCACAGCCAGCAGGGTATCATCATAGCCCCTGGCGATGGCGTGTATCTGCTGGTTGAGCGCCTCGCTCATAACGTTATGCAGCCCGGGGTTTTCCAGCAGCCGGGCGTTCAGATCCGCCATGCGGTTTAGCCAGGGAGAGCCAAGCGAATAAAAGCTGTCCGTCATTTTTTCGCCCGAGAAAAGCTGAAACACGCTTGGCATGGGATCAATGGCGCAGGTGAGCATATCGCGGCGGATGGAGCAAAGCTCCTGCGCCGAGGCGCCGGGCGCAACCCGGTCCAGCAGATATTCATCCGGCAGGCGCTCGTTGCCGTAACGCAAAAGCCGCACGCGCGAGCCCTCCGCGCTGGAAAGCATGCAACGAAGCACCGTTTCATACATGCCCACCGTGTTTTCGTAGCGGTAGTGAAAGCCGCCCTCGCGATACCTGCGGCTGGCATGGGGATACATGCTCTGCTCATTGGGATTAACGCCGCCCATCACCTGCGAGGCGTCCAGCCACAGATCCAGCCGCAGGGCGGACGGGGCCTGTTCAGGCGTTTCGGCGGGCGGTTGTTCCTCATAGGGGGGCTGCGAAAGCAGGCGAAGGTCGGGCAGCGCGTTGGATTGGGAGAGCCCGTCAAGCGCTGCGCAGCCGCTTAACGCAAGCAGCAGCACGGCAAGCAGCATCCACAAAGCAACCTTGCGCATACCAGCGTCCCCTTTCTTTGGTGAATCAGACAATCATATCGTCGAAAAAGCCCGCCTACGGCTCACCGGGCGGAAAATGGTGTAAGGAAAGCCTTGCTGCGCAAGGCTTCCGAGCCCACCGCACAGGTCGCCGGGCTCGGAACAGGAGTCGGAGGGTTTATCGACAGCCTGAGACAATGTTACTTTCTTATTCGCCCTCATCCGCGGCTTTCCCTGCCGCGCGCCGGAGCGCGGCCTGATACGCGGGACTGAAACGGTACATTTTTTCGTACAGGCGCAGATAGGCGCCGAAGCGCTCGTGAGCGTCGTATTCTGCGGCGCGCTTCAGGCAGGCTTTCATGTCCTTGGGGTGCTGACACAGGCGGCGCACAGAATCGGCCAGCGCTTCCACGTCATGCAGCGGCACCACCTCGCCCACATCCGCGGTTACAATTTCCGGCATGGCCGTGGCGTTGTAGCATATCACCTGCGTGCCGCAGGCCAGCGCCTCCACCAGCGTCATGCCAAAGGTTTCCTCGCAGCTGGCGCTTACGTACACATCTGCGGCCGTGTACAGCGCGCACAGGTCGTTCACATTGCCTGTGCGCCGTATGCCAAACACGGTGTCCCTGGGCAGGCCCTCTATTTGACGCTCGTCCAGCCCCACGGCGGCCACGCAGTATTCCGGGCCCAGCCTGCGGGCCAGCCCGATCAGATCGTCCAGCCCCTTGCGGCTGTCCCACACGGCGGCCGCGCTCAGCACAAGCCTGCGTCCCTCCATGCGATCCAGCCCATAGGAGCGCGCTGCCTGATGCATGTATTCATCGCTTGCGCAGGGCCTGAAGGCATCCAGATCCAGCCCGTTGGGAAGCACATACACCGGATAGTTTTTGAGAAAGGAGCGCTTGACCTCGTCCCGCAGCCATTGACTGGGCGTGGTAAGCACCATGTGCCCGAGCCCCTGAAACAGCGCACGCTTGTCCTTCCAGTTGCGCGCGCTCTGGTCGCGCAGCCAGCTGGCGGGATAGGAGGCCCTGAGCACGCATTGTCCGCAGCCCGACTGCCAGCGGTTGCAGCCCACGGTATGCTGGGGCGCGCGGCGCTTTTTGGCGGCCGTCGCATCGGGCGCGTTTTCGGCGGTGGTGTAATAGGCGCAATGCCCCGTGTACGCCCAGCAGTCGTGCAGCGTCCACACAACGGGCAGATCGTTTTTTCGAAGATACTCAAACAGGGTGGGCAGATGAAGGTAATAGCCGTGCAGGTTATGCAGATGCACCAGGTCGGGTTGAAACAGCTCCAGCTGCCGGATCAGCTTTTGGGTGGCGCGTTTGCTGAAAAAGCCCGTCCTGTCCGTTAGCCTTGAAAGCCCCAGATGCACATAGGTATCCAGCATGCTGCCAATGCGAAAGCTGATGATATCCCCGGGCGCATGATCGCGCGAATGGCACAAAAGCGCCTTGTGCCCGGCCTTTTCAGCCATGCGGCAAAGCTGCGCTGCGATGCGGCCTGTGCTCAGCGACGCAACAACATTGATTTGAGCGATACGCACGGTGTAAACCCTCCTTGAAGGAGAAACGTCAGAGGTATTTGGGCCAGGCGGTCAGGGGCGGATCAGCCTGCCCATTTCAAGAGAAAGCGCATCCAGCAGCCGGTCGGAGCCCTGCTCATCGGCGGCCCTGGCAAACAGATAAACCTTTACCTTGGGCTCGGTACCGCTGGGACGCACGATCGCCTTAAGGCCCTGGGCCTCATAAACAAGCACGTTGCTTGCGGGCAGGCCGTCTATGCCGTTTTGGTAGTCCCTGACGGCGGTCACGGTTTTTCCCGCCAGCTCCGCTACGGGATGTTCGCGCATGCGCCGCATAACGGCGGCCATTTCCACCATGGGAACCGCGCCGTCAATATCAAAATTCAGAAGGCGCGTACCCAGATAGCCGTGCCGGGCGTACAGATCGCACAGCTTTTCCCACACGCTCAGGCCCTGCGCCTTCAGCGCCTGCGCCATTTCGCATACAAGCATGCAGGCCATTACGCCGTCCTTGTCGCGCACATGGGTACCGGCCAGATAACCGCAGCTTTCCTCAAAGCCAAACACAAAATCGCCCTCGCGGCCTTCGGATTCCAATTGGCCGATCACCTCGCCAATGTACTTGAAGCCCGTCAGCACCTCACGAATCTGCACGCCG
Source organism: Clostridia bacterium (assembly GCA_016297535.1). Taxonomy (GTDB): domain Bacteria; phylum Bacillota; class Clostridia; order Christensenellales; family Aristaeellaceae; genus Limiplasma. The sequence goes on from JAEDGL010000002.1 coordinate 48,203, forward strand.
TATTCCCCGGCAATGGCAAAGGCCAGGTCGGAGGTAACGATGGTTTTAACCGCTACGGCGTTGGCTGGCAGCGTGCCCTTTTGCCTGCGCGTTCTCAGCACGTAATCCAGCAAAAGCAGCCCCACCTCGTTGCCGCTGAGGCGCCGGTAATCTCCCTGCGGCGTGCGCACCGCCACGCCAACGCGATCGCAGTCGGGATCGGTGGCCAGTAGCAGATCCGCGCCGGTTTCCCGGCACAGGGCGATGCCCAGGCCAAGCGTCTCGTCAATTTCGGGGTTGGGTCTGGGACAGGTAGGAAAATCTCCGTCGGGAGTGCATTGGGCTTCCACCTCGGTTACCCTTACGCCCTGCATGTGTCCCAGCACCTCGCGCACGGGCAGCAGGCCGGTGCCGTGAAGGGGCGTGTACACCACATGAATGCTGTGGCTGGCTTCCGGATTAGGGCGGCAGAACAGACAGTTTTGCGCAAAGCTGCGGCGAAGGCTGTCCGGCACATCCTTCCACAGGCCGTTTTCCCGGGCGGATGCCTCGCTCATCACCCGGGCGTCGGTATATGTAACGGCCGCAATGCACGCTGTGATGGCCGCGGCGGCTTCATCGGTAATCTGGCAGCCGTCTGCGCCGTACACCTTGTAGCCGTTATACACGGCGGGATTATGGCTGGCGGTAATCATCACGCCCGCGTCCAGACCCAGCGCGCGCACGGCATAGCTGAGCATGGGCGTGGGGGCCAGCGAATCAAAAACATAGACGGGAATGCCGTTTTCGGCCAGCACGCCCGCGGTGACGGCGGTAAATTCCTGCGCGCCGTGGCGGCTGTCGTGGGCGATGACCACGCCCCGCCGGGCGCCCCGCTGCCTGAGCGAATGTGCCAGCCCCAGCGTGGCGCGGCCCACGGTGTAGCGGTTCATGCGGGCCGTACCCACGCCCACCACGCCGCGCAGGCCGCCGGTGCCAAAGCTGAGCTCGCTGCCAAAGGCGGAGAGCAGATCGTTTTCATTGGAAGCAACGGCCGCAGCCGCCTCCCTTGTACGCGGATCAAAATAGGGTTGAGTAGCCCAGAGCCTGGCGCGATTCATTGCTTCGGTCATGGGAAAAAACCTCCAAAATCAATGATCAAGAGTTACCTTATCATACTCCGAAACAGGGGGTTTTGTAAAGCACGGCATTTTGACGGCTGAACCGGACAAAACCGCAAAGTTGTGTCTGATGCTCAAAACCGGTTGACTTTCCCAGACAAACATTGGATAATAGGAACGTTCCAAAACAGATTGACAAACGAGGCGTATTCAGGATGCAAAAGATCAAAATCCACGCGGGTAAGGCACTCGGCCAGGGCCGGGATTTTGGATTGGATCTGCTGGTGGCGCTTCTCGCCGGCGCCATTTGCGGCGTAGTGGGCAGCCTGTTTCATCTGGCAGTGGACTGGGCGACGGATTTCCGGCTGGCCCATGGGTGGATCCTGTACCTGCTGCCCGTGGCGGGGCTGGGCATTACGGCGCTGTACCAGCTTACCGGCACCAGCGGCGTAGGCACCGGCAACATTCTCAATTCCATCCGCCGGGGCGAGCATATCCCGCTTTGGCTGGTACCGGTCATCTTTGCCTCCACCACGGTTACGCACCTGTTCGGTGGCTCCGCCGGGCGTGAGGGTGCGGCTTTGCAGATTGGCGGCGGCATCGGCTTCAAGCTGGGCAGCCTGCTACATCTGGACGAAGGCAACCGGCGCATGGCCACGCTTTGCGGCATGAGTGCGGTATTCGCCGCGCTGTTTGCCACCCCGCTTACGGCCACGGTATTTGTGCTGGAGGTTGTGGCGGTGGGCATGATCCAGTATTCCGCCTTTGTGCCCTGTCTGGTTTCCTCCCTGAGCGCGTATGGCATTTCCAGGCTGTTCGGGCTGCATACCTCGCACTACGCTCCCGTGGTGCAGGTATCGGATGCATGGCTGCTGGTAAAAGCCGGTGGCTTTGCCATCGCCGTTGCGCTGATGAGCATCGTGCTGTGCGAGGTGCTTCACAACACCGCGCATACCGCTGAACGGCTGATCAAAAACCGCTATGTCCGCGCGGCGGTTGGCGGCGCTGTGGTGATTGCTCTGACGCTGCTGCTTGGCACGCGCGATTATAACGGCGCAGGGGGCGATCTGATCTCCCTTGCGCTGGACGGCACGGTGCATTCCAACTGGGCCTTTCTGTGGAAGCTGCTGCTGACCGCCGTTACCATCGGCTTTGGCTTTAAGGGCGGCGAAATCGTGCCCACGTTTTTCATCGGCGCTACTTTTGGCTGCGTAGTGGGCCCGCTGTTTGGCATTCCCGCGCCGCTGGCCGCCGCGCTGGGGCTGGTGGGCCTGTTCTGCGGGGCGGTCAACTGCCCGCTGGCCTCCATCCTGCTAAGCATTGAGCTGTTCGGCGCCGGGGCGTTGCCCTATTTTGCGCTGGTATGCGGCATCACCTACATGCTGTCCGGCCGGTTTGGCCTGTACACCGGCAGCCAGATCATCCTCTATCCCAAAACCCGGTTTGAAATCAACCTCCAAAAACCCGCAGCCTGAAAGGAGAATCGCCACGACTCCCAGAGAGCGCTTTATCCAAACCCTGCAATGCAAGCCGATCGGCGGACAGGTGCCAACGTTTGAGCTGGTTTTTTTCCTGACCATGGAGGCCTTTGGCAAAATTCATCCCGCCCAGCGCCTGTACGAGCAATGGAAGCAGATGAGCTCGACCGAGCGCAGCCTGCACATGAACGAAATGGCGCAGCTCTACATCGACACCGCTGAGCGCTACGGCCACAGCGCCATCTTCGTGCACCCCAACCCGGGCGATCTGGAAAGCACGCAGTGGCTGCTGGAGCTGATCCGCGAAAAAAGTGGAGACAAGTACTATCTGATGATGCACGGCGACTCCACCTGGAGCATTCCGGACGGCGCGGGCATGATGGACTTTGCCGTTCAAATGTACGAGGAGCCGGAAAAGCTGAACGAGGAATCCGACCGTCGCACCGATCGCGCGCTGGAGTTTGCCCTCAGGCTGCACGAGAAGGGCCATCTGCTGGATGGCTTCGCGCTGTGCTCCGACTACTGCTTTAACGTCAACCCCTTCTTTGACTGCGAAAGCTTTGACGAGCTGATCGTGCCCTACCTGCACCGGGTGATCGAGGGCTACCGCGAGATGGGCTACTACTCCATCAAGCACACGGACGGCAACATCATGCCCATCGTAAAGCAGATGGCCGATTGCAAGCCCGACGCCATCCACTCGCTGGATCCGCAGGGCGGCGTGTCCATTCCCGAGGTGCGCAAGCTCATCGGCAACGACATTGCCCTGATTGGCAACGTAAACTGCGGCCTGCTGCAAACCGGCACCGATGAGGAATGCCGCGCCGATGTGCTGCGCTCCCTGCGCGAGGGCATGGCCACGGGGCGGGGCTACATCTTTTCCACCTCCAACTGCGCCTACACCGGCCTGCCGCTGGCGCGCTACGAAATGATGATCGATCTGTGGCGCGAATACGGCAATTACGACCGAATGAAATAAGGAAGCGGTCCTATGGAAATCCGAAAGCTGGATCCCGAACAGTACGCGGGCTACCCGCTGTCGCTGCGCTACACCACCGGCGGCTATTACGCCATCGAGCCCTGCGAAAGCGGCTTTGCCATTGCGTACCGCCGCTTTGACAGGCCGGTGGAAAAAACGCTGGAGGACAGCCTGTTCAGCCAATGGCTGGACGAGCCCGTTGCCTATGGCGCGTTTGAGCAGGACCGTCTGCTGGGCTATGCGGAGGGGTTTTGGGAAAAATGGAACAACCGCTTCCGCATCAGCAACATCGGCGTGTTTGAGCCATCTAACCGCCACCGCGGCACCGGCACCCTGCTGATGAACGCCATCCTCAGCCACGCCCGGCAGACCCCGGCGCGCATGGCGGTGCTGGAAACCCAAACCTGCAACGAAAAAGCCATCGCTTTTTATCAGAAAAACGGCTTTTCCATCATCGGCTTTGATCTGTTCGCCTATACCAACAGCGATCCCCGGCGGCATGAGATACGGCTGGAAATGGGCCTTTTTCTCCGGGAGGAAACCAACGAATGATCAACATCCTTTTCGTGTGCCTGGGCAACATCTGCCGAAGCCCCATGGCGGAGTTTGTCATGAAGGATCTGCTGCGGCAGCGCGGGCTTGAGGGCCGCGTGCAGGTGGCCTCTGCCGCCACCTCCACCTGGGAAATCGGCAATCCCGTGCACCCCGGCACCAGAAACAAACTGGCTGAGCACGGCATCAGCTGCAAGGGGAAAACCGCGCGCCTGCTCACAAAGGCGGATTATGCCGCATATGATTATCTCATCGGCATGGACCAATCCAACCGAACGGAAATGCTGGACATTCTGGGCGGCGACCCGGAGGGCAAGCTGAGCCTGATGCTGGACTGGACCGGCGAAAGGCGCGATGTGGCTGATCCGTGGTACACGCACGATTTTGAGGCCACCTGGCAGGATGTACTGCGCGGCTGCACGGCGCTGCTGGATCGCCTTGCCGGGGAAAACGGCTGGACACCGCAATAGGAGGTATGCCTCATGCGCTGGATACTGGCTTTGATGGTCCTGCTTTCCACGGTGCTTGTGTTTATGCCCGTCTATCAGCGGCGCCTGGGCCATGCCGGCCGTTGGGGGAAGCTTGTGTGCAAGGGATTTCCCACGCTGATGTGCGCCGCTTTTGCGGGCACGGCGTACTTTTGCGGCGGCGATCGCTATTCGCTGCTCATCTTCCTGGGGCTTTGCGTTTGCACCGCGGCGGATGTGCTGCTGGATGTGCACTTTGTTACCGGGGGCGTGCTGTTCTTTGCGGGGCATTTGTTCTATATGTCCGCCTTCTGCACCCAGCAGCCTCCCACCTGGTGGAGCCTGCCCGTTTTCGCAGCGGCGTTTGCGCTGCTGTGGCTGTTTCTGCAGCGGTTTCGTTCCGGCATCCGCAGCGCGGGAATGTACTGCTGCGTGCTCACCTACGGCGCGGCGCTGTCGGTGGTGCTGGGGCTCAGCCTTCCCATGCCGTTTCTGGGGCTTTCCGAACGCACGCTGCTATCGGCGCTGGGCGCGGCCGTTTTTGTGCTTTCGGACATGGGCGTATGCCACAGCGTGCTGGGCAAGGTAAGCCTGCGCCGAAACGCCTTTTACCTGGGTATTTACTATCTGGCGCAGCTGCTGCTTGGGCTGAGCGCGTTTTGAATGCTGTATTTTGTTTGTGTCCCTGCTTTGTATTTGAACACCGGTATGATATAATCAGACCGGTGTTTCTTTTTTGACAGATCAAAGGAGGCGTTCTGTTTGGCTTCCATCCGTTTTTCTCCCGGGCGGCTGTGCGGCGGCGCGCTGGTTCCCCCGGCCAAAAGCGAGGCGCACCGCGCCCTGCTGCTGGCGTCGCTGGGACAGGGCGAATGCCGTCTCAACGGCTTTGCGCCGCCCCTGTGCGATGATACCCTTGCCATGATCAACGGCGTTACCGCCCTTGGCGCGGCAGTGCGTCAGGAGGGTACCCGGCTGATTGTGACCCCAGCCCCTGCGCCCACGTTTGACAGGCCCATGGTGGAGTGCCACGTGCACGCCTGCGCAGCGGCGCTTCGCATGCTGATTCCCGTTTTTCTGGCGCGCGGGCAGGCTGTGCGCTTTGTGATGGAGCAGGGCCTGTTCCGGCGCCCGCTGGACGCCTTTGAGCCGCTGCTGGCGCAGCTGGGCGCACGCATGACACGGATCGCCGACCGGGGCGATGGCAGGGCCGCCGTGGACATTTCGGGCCGCCTGCCCGCGGGCAGCTACGCCATTGACGGCTCCCGCTCCAGCCAGTTTGCCTCCGGCATGCTCATTGCCCTGGCCCACGCAAGGGATGCGCAGGGCCATCCCGCGCCGTCCCGGCTTACCGTAACCGGCCCCATCGTCAGCCGCCCCTATCTGGATATGACGCTGCGCCTGATGGATCGCTTTCACGCGCCCTGGCAGGAAACCGCGGAGGGTGTGTTTACCCTCTCCCCCGTCACCGGGCCCTCCCCCGCCGAGGCATCCGTTGCGGGCGACTGGTCGCAGGCGGCGGTGCTGCTGTGCATGAACGCCATGGGCAGCCGGATTGATATCACCAACCTGCACCCGCAGGAGGATTGCCTGCAGGGCGACGCCCGTGTGCAGCAGGTGCTGCAGGACATGGGGCAGGATGGAAAGCTCTGCGCCGCCACAATTGACTGCTCCGATATCCCCGACCTTGCGCCCATTCTGGCGCTCACCTGCTCGCAGGCGCAGGGCGTTTCCACCCTGACGGGCGTCAGCCGCCTGCGCATCAAGGAAAGCGACCGCCTGCAGGCCACGCAGGAGCTGCTTTCCCAGCTGGGCGTTGCCACCGAGATCACCCCCGACAGCGATACCCTGCGCGTATGGGGCCCAGTGCGTCTTAAGGGCGGCTTTGAGGCCGACGCGCGCGGCGATCACCGGCTGGTGATGTTTCTGGCCGCCGCCGCGCTGATTGCCGGCGCACCCATTACCGTGCACGGCGCGGAGTGCATCTCCAAATCGTGGCCGGGCTTTGTTCAAACCTATCAGCAGCTGGGAGGGAAGGCCGAATGAGCAGCCGCATCGGACGCCTGCTGAGCGTGCAGATTTTTGGCGAAAGCCACGGTTCGTCCGTGGGTGTAACCATCGATGGCCTGCCCGCAGGGCTCAGGCTGGATATGGAAAGGCTGAATGCCTTTGTGCAGCGCCGCGCCGCGCGCAGCGCCCTTGCCACCGCGCGCCGCGAGGCGGATATTCCCCGCATTCAGAGCGGCCTTTGGGAGGAAATCACCACCGGCCAGCCCCTGACTGCCCTGTTTGAAAACGGCGATACCCATTCCTCCGATTATTCCTTCCTGCCGGACCGCCCGCGTCCCGGGCACGCGGATTACCCCGCCATCATGCGCAGTCTGGGCAACGATGACCTGCGCGGCAGCGGCCATCATTCCGGCCGCCTTACTCTGCCCTATGTGTTTGCCGGCGGCGTGGCCATGCAGCTTTTGGAAAGCCAGGGCATTCGCATTGCGGCGCATGTGTACCAGCTGGGCAACGGCGAGGCTGATTGCATCGACTGGGTCAATCCCGATATGGACGCGCTGTTTGCCTGCCACAGCCGCGCCGTGCCAACGGTGAACGCCGCCATCGGCGAGCGCATGCAGCAGGATATCCTCAGGGCCCGGCAGGAGCAGGACTCCGTGGGCGGCATTGTGGAATGCGTGGCCGTGGGCGTTCCCGCCGGGCTTGGCTCCCCCTTCTTTGAAGGGGCGGAAAGCGTGATGGCCAATTACCTGTTTTCCATCCCGGCCGTCAAGGCGGTGGAGTTTGGCGCCGGACAAACCGCCGCCTTCATGCGCGGAAGCGCCTACAACGATCCCTATGCCATGCAGGATGGCAAAGTGGTTACCACGCGCAACAACGCAGGCGGATTGCTGGGCGGTATCACCAACGGCATGCCCATCATCGCGCGCGCGGCCTTCCGGCCCACGCCCTCCATCTCGCAGGAGCAGCCAACCGTCAGCCTGCAAACCGGGACGGATACCACCCTGGCCGTGCATGGCCGTCATGATCCCTGCGTGGTAGTCCGCGCCGTGCCGGTGGTGGAAAGCGCCGTCGCGCTGGCGCTGGCCGAGCTGTGGCTGGAGCGCCGCGCCACCTACCCCCTGTCGAAACGATTGGAGAATTTGTGATGATCCGGAAAAATGAATCCCTCCTCCTGCACTGCGACCGGCTGGGCAGCGAGCTGGAGGGCGTATGCAATCACGAAGGCATGGCCGTTTTTGTGCCCGGCGCGCTGCCCGGCGAGGATGCGGAAGTGTTGATTGTCAAAACCCAGCCCCGCTACGCCTTTGGCAAGCTACTGCAGGTGCACCGTCCCTCCGGCGACCGGGTAACGCCCCCCTGCCCCGTATACGGCAAATGCGGCGGCTGCAGCGGCCAGCACATGCGCTACGAGGCCACACTGGAGGCCAAACGCGCGCAGGTGTTTGACAATCTTACCCGCATCGGCGGCCTGCCCATCAGGCCAGAGGATGTGCCGCCCGTGATCGGCGCGGAGGATCCCTGGCATTGCCGCAACAAAACCGCCCTGCCCGTGGGCGGCACGCCAGATGCTCCCCTGCTGGGCTTTTACCGCCGCCGCAGCCACGCCATCGTACCCATCGAGGATTGCCCCGTCACCATGGGGCGCCTGAGGGGCGTGATCGCGGCCGTTACCGGCTGGATGAAGGCAAACCGCGTGTCCCCCTATGACGAGCTTACCAGCAAAGGGCTTTTGCGCCATGTCGTGGTGCGCACCAACCGCGCTGGGCAGATGATGGTGATTCTGGTGGCCACGCGGGACAGCCTGCCCCATCCGCCCGATCTGATCCAGCGGCTGCAGCAGCAGGCGCCGGGCTTCTGTTCCCTTCATTTAAGCGTGAACAGCGCGCGCAACAACGTTATTCTCGGCAACAGCAGCCGCAAGCTGTTTGGCGAGGACGCCATCCGCGAAACCCTGCTCGGCCTCACCTTTGAAATTCCGCCGCTATCCTTTTTCCAGGTCAACCCTGCGCAAACCGAGCGGCTTTATCAGACCGCTATCGATTTTGCCCAGCTCTCCCCCACCGATACCGTGGTGGATGCCTATGCGGGCGCGGGCACCATATCGCTGTGCATGGCCCGAAAGGCCGGCCATGTCATCGGCATCGAAATCGTTCCGCAGGCCATTGAGGGGGCCAAACGCAACGCCGAGCGAAACGGCATCTCCAACGTGGAATTCCACGTGGCCGCTGTGGAGGATCTGCTGCCCAAACTTGTCGCCCAGGGGCTTCGCCCTGATGTGATCGTCCTCGACCCGCCGCGCAAGGGCGTGGAGCCGGCCGTAATCGAAGCAGTGCTGGCCGCCCGTCCCCGCCGTGTGGTCTATGTAAGCTGCCACGTGCCCACGCAGGCGCGCGATGCAAAGCTGCTGGCCGAGGGCGGCTACCGCTTCGAGCGCTGCCAGCCGGTGGATATGTTCTGTTACGCGGGGGGCGTGGAAACTGTTATGTCATTGGTCCAACAGAAGCCGGACGATATCGTCAAGGTCGGCATTGACGCGGACGAGCTGTCCGTCACCAAGGCTGAGAGCAAGGCGACCTATGGCGAGATTCAGGCGCGCGTCAAGGAGCAGACCGGCCTGAACGTCACACCGCTGTACATCGCGCAGGTGAAGCGTAAGCATGGGATCATTGAGCGCGAATGCTACAACAAAGCAAAGTCCGAGAGCGCAAAAATGCTGATCTGCCCGCCGGATAAGGAAAAGGCGATTGAAGAGGCACTGAGGTTCTTTGGGATGATCGCGTGACAGGTCATAGCCCCTGCGCAGCGCATGTCAAAAAGACTATATTCAAAACTCTCATCATGGAAAGACGCGAGCAGTTCATGCTGTTTCGCGTTTTTCATTTCTACCTTTTTCTGCCATTTCCACGGAATACTTTTCACATAAAATTGAGATTCATCCTTCTTTTCGTATATATCGCGTAATGATATGGGGAAGACAATAACAATCAAGTCATTGCATTATCGGATACGATAGTTCCTTTACTTAGTCAGCGCTTTCTTCATCATCAGTCTCTGCACCGGCAATAATCAGAGAAACATGATTGCTTTCTATGGGAGGTAGCTTTTTGACCACAATGAGTCCTACGAGAGCGCGTGTATAGGCGATGTAGGATTCGGGAATGTTCATATCATCATCAAACACGCAAACCCACTTAAATTCCAACCCTTTGGCTTCCTTCACAGTATAGGATTCGTACGAACTGATCCCATATTGATAAAGCAGATCATGAAGGTCTTTCTTAGCGTAGTCATCCTTAACGATAAATACCAAGTCGGATTCGTGTTCTCTCATTACCGGGAGGGCATCTTCAACCGTTTCATATTGTCGGACCGGTTCCATATCAACACCAATCTGCTGCATTTTGAATTTGAACCGAGAATTGCAGAAAGAAACAATCTGATTTGTATTTCTGAAGTTCTCATTCAGCGTGTACACGTTTGGAATGAACGCAACTTCTGACCAGTCGTGAACTCCATGCTGAGTAATCGTCTGATGGACATCGCCAAACAGGTTCAGAAGAAAAGCATTAACCTGAATACACACCTACAACAATCAATTCCAACAAAATCAACAGAATACAAGGAAGTGAATCCTGCGAGAATTTTCGATACCCTCAAAGCCCGCATAACGATCCCGCAGGCGGCTGCATATTACGGCGTCAAGGTGGACCGCAGCGGCATGTGCCGCTGCCCGTTCCATTCGGACAAGACGCCCTCCATGAAGATCAACGAAACTTACTATTATTGCTTTGGCTGCCATACCACCGGCGACGTGATCGACTTCAACGCCAGACTGTTCGACTTATCTCCCCTCGAAGCCACGCGCAAGCTGGCAGCGGATTTCGGCATCGACCCCAAAGCGCCGGCTTCCGCCGCCGTCGCGCCTCCCCATATCCGGCAGGAGGAATCCCCGCGGGATCGGCATTGTGCCGCTGTGCTGATTGAATATGAACGGCTCCTGAAAACCGTCAGCGACGATTTGCTCCCGTTCATCCCTCGGATGAATGGGACGACCGCTTCGTATCCGCCAGTCATGCGCTGCCGCAGGTGTCCTATCTGATCGACTGTCTGTACGATGCCGATGCTTCTGTGCGCAAAGACACCGCCGGCGCCCTGCTCGATGACGACACCCTCTGCAGCATTGAGCGCTGGAACACCGCACACAGAGAGGAGGCGGATGCACATGACGAAGCGCTTGCGGCCTGACCAGTTCCCGCCCTGGTACGACGGGCAGAGCATCAACGAAGCGGCTTTCTGCCGGGAGTTTCTGGCTTCGCACAAGCTGCTCTACACCGAAAACAGCTTCTTCACGCCGGAAGGACGCTTGACCAACGAAGCGCCGCTCAAGACCGAAATCTACCAAATCATCGAGCCGTATGCGTCCACCAGCGTTCCGAAAAAGATTTCCAACATCATCGAGCTGCTGAAAATCACCGCGCACATTGACGATTTCCCGCCGCAGACCGACCGGATTCATGTTGCAAACGGCACGCTGTTTCTGGATGGCTCGCTCTCCGTATCCAAGGATGAAATTGTGCGCAGCCGCTTTCCGGTGGCCTACACTCCTTCCGCGCCCAGCCCGGAAGCATGGTTGCGCTTCCTGAGCAATCTTCTGTATGAGGATGACATTCCCACCCTGCAGGAATACATCGGCTACTGCCTGATTCCCAGCAACAAGGGCCAGCGCATGATGATCATCAAGGGCAGCGGTGGCGAGGGCAAGTCGCAGATTGGCACCGTCCTGTCCCATCTGTTTGGCTGCAACGCCAAGGACGGCAGTGTGGGCAAAGTGTCAGAAAACCGCTTTGCCCGCGCCGATCTGGAACACTTTCATCTGCTGATTGACGACGATATGCGCATGGAAGCCCTGCGTCAGACCAACTACGTCAAGTCGCTGGTGACGGCGCAGGGGCGCATAGATCTGGAAAAGAAGGGCAGGCAGAGCTATCAGGGCTGGATGTTTGCTCGGCTGCTTGCGTTTTCCAACGGCGACCTGCAATCCCTCTACGACCGCAGCAACGGTTTTTACCGCCGCCAGCTGATCCTCACCACCAGGGAGCGCCCGCCTGACCGGGTGGATGATCCCGACATTGCGGAGAAGATGTGCCGCGAGCATGAAGGCATCTTTCTCTGGGCCTTTGAGGGTCTGCAGCGTCTGGTGGCGAATCATTTCCGCTTCACCGAAAGCGCACGTGCCCATGACAACCGGGAAACGATTAAGCAGGACGCCAACAACGTGCTGCTCTTTATGGAGGCCGGGGACTACATCCGGCTCACGCCCGAAGGAAATGTTGGCTCGCAGGAGCTCTACGAAATCTACACCGTCTGGTGCCGGGAGAACGGCTTCTCGCCGCTTAAGAAACGGAGCTTTTCGGAATTCCTGATCGCCAACCAGAAGAAGTACCACATCGAGCATTCTAACAACCTGACGAACCTCGTCGGTCGCCGCGTGTGGGGCTTTACCGGCATTGAGCCTGTGCTGAAGCTCCCGCTGCGAACCGCTGACGGATGGCAACGCGGTTATTCGGATGACAACCCGTTTATCTGAAACTCCCTATAAGTGAGAATTCCCGCGATTCTCTGTGTACATACGTACACACATACATTGGGCTTGTACACATGTACGTATGTACGCAGAAATTTCGCATATCTGCAAGAAAGGAACACTAAACCTTTATGCACCCACCACCTATCAACCCTTCATCGGAGGAATCATGGCTTTGCTCAAAAGAACCCCTGAACAGAACGCCGCCTTTGAGCGGTGCGTCGGCTTTCTTGCCGAAATGATCGAAAAATACAGCGGGAAGGTGGAGTTACCCATTCTTCTCGCTGACAGCCAAACGAGTTGGGACAAGTTTTACAATCCATCCTTTCAAACAAATTCCAAAGGACCCTTGACAGACGATATTGCTGCGTAATAAAATGCAGTTGGGACAAAACACACAAACCGTTACAGCACGATCGACAGGAGGTGCACCATGCTTCAAAATCATCCCGCTTCCGAGAGCCGCACGCTGCCTCAACACATCACCGATGAGCGCAACGGCCTGAGCTACACCCTTCACGGCGACTATTACTTCCCGAACCTTGAGCTTCCGGAGCAGCAGCCCATCGGCAAATGGGGCCGGCTGCACCTCCGGCACCTGGAATCGAACCATCCGGGTCATTTCCAAAGGCTGGTGCTCTCGGGAGAGCTGAATGCCTATCTGCACACTGTCGATGAGCAGGCAAGCGAACGCTTCGATGTGCTCATAAAGGGATATGCCCAAAGCTGGGGCGTCACCGAAGACCTGAAGGCCGAAGAACCCATGAAGTGGGTCAGGCTCATGAATCTGGCGCGCGCAGAGGCGGAGCACAACGTGATGACCGAAATCATCTGCGCCTGAACCACCTTCCTTCACCGGTCTGTACCCGCTCGGGCCAGTGGGGGCTTCCACGAACCGCACGAGGAGGAATTCCCATGTCCAGAGAAAAGCAGACGCCTGCGCCCATCCGTTCCAGCGCAGCGGAGGTGCTGACCTATGTCGCCTCCACGGGCGACCCGCAGGGCGGCATCGAAATACGCTATGAGGACGAAAACATCTGGCTGACGCAAAAGACGATGGCGCAACTGTATGACGTGAGTGTCAAAACGATCAATTACCACATCAAGAAAATCTTTGACGATTCCGAGCTGTCCGAGGATTCAGTTATCCGAAAATTTCGGATAAC
>JAEDGL010000181.1 GCA_016297535.1 Clostridia bacterium
GATCGCGAAGCGAGCTTTTTCGACACGCTGAAAGCTCGCCACAGGCGAGCTTTTTCGACGCTCTGAATCAGTCTTCTTCGGGCTCCTCGGGAAGCTCGGCATTGTGCCACACGTTTTGCACATCGTCGTTTTCTTCCAGCATATCCAGCATCTTGAGGATCTTGGCCAGGGTATCTTCGTCGGCGGGAACAACGGTGTTCTGAGGCACCATCTGCACCTCGGCACTCAGGAAGGTAATGCCCTGCTTCTCCAGCGCCTCGCGCACAGCAGAGAAATCGTTGGGAGCGGTGGTCACTTCAAACACATCATCCTGCACTTCCATGTCCTCGGCACCGGCGTCCAGCACGGTCATCATCATTTCGTCCTCGTCCATGTCGGCGGTACGCTCGATCACCAGAACGCCCTTGCGGTCAAACATGAAGCTGACGCTGCCGGTAACCCCCAGCGAACCATCGTTTTTGGCAAAGCAGTGACGCACGTCGCTGGCGGTGCGGTTGCGGCTGTCGGTGATGGTTTCCACAATCACGGCCACGCCGCCGGGGGCATAGCCCTCGTAGGTGATGGATTCATAATCCACATTGCCCAGCTCGCCGGAAGCCTTTTGGATGGAACGCTTGATGTTGTCGTTGGGCATATTGTTGCTCTTGGCCTTGGCGATGATATCGCGCAGCTTGGAGTTGCTCTCGGGGTTGGAACCGCCCTCGCGCACGGCGATGGCGATTTCACGGCCGATCTTGGTAAAGATCTTGCCGCGGGCGGCGTCGGTCTTGCCTTTTTTCGCCTGAATGTTATGCCATTTGCTATGTCCGGACATGGGTATCAGCCTTTCTACAATAACCTTGGGGTGGCAAAGATCAGTGGGTACCAGTTACCGCCCTGCCGTTTTTCGGCAGTCTATTATAGCACAGGTTTGCATCCGGGTCAAATGATTGTGATACAGAGCAGAATAAATGAAACAACTTTGTGTCAAAAGCATAGCAAACAGTTGCAAAAATTGCTTCATCCTAACAAAAGTATGACATGTTGCCAATTTTGAAGACATTTGGGGGTCTGATGCGTCATAATAGATGAACCAGATAAGCTACGCTTTATGCAAGGAGGTTTTTGATATGCGTAAGCAATGGATTTCCCGTTTGGTAGCGTTTGTGATGGCGATGGTGCTGTGCCTGAGCGTGGCGGCGGCTGCGCTGGCCGCTTATGATACCATTCCCTACGGCGAGCAGAGCACGGCCGTCCGGCAGATGCAGGACAAGCTCAAGGCCAAGGGATACTACAGGGGCGCTGTAGACGGTCACTTTGGCCCCGCCACCAAGGCTGCCGTAATCAAGTTCCAGAAAGACGTCGGCATCACGCCGGACGGCCGTCCCGGCAATGTAACCCTGACTGCGCTCTACAGCGGCAAAACGGCCGTGAATCAGGCTACCAACGGCGAGCGCAACTACACCACCAATCCCACCAATCCCCACACGCTGTACTACGGCTGCACGGGCTACCGTGTAAAGAAGCTGCAGAGCGCGCTGCGTGCCGCGGGCGTGTACAAGGGCAATATCGACGGTATTTACGGCGATCTTACCTATAACGCTGTGCGCAAGTATCAGCGCCAGAAGGGCCTGTATGTGGATGGCATGGCGGGCACCAGCACTCTTGCCAGCCTGAAAAAGCACACCAACATCAATGTTGGCTCAAGCTTCCTGCTGGCCAAGGGCAGCAAGGGCCGCGAGGTGGCGGATATGATGAACTACCTGCGCTCCAAGGGCTATACGTCCGAAAGCGGAGAGCTCTATACCGCGCAGTTTGCCGAGGACGTAAAGGCCTGGCAGACCGCTACCGGTAAAAAGGTCACCGGTACCATTACCGAGGCTCAGTACAACGATATCGTTCTGGGCAAGGAAAAGTAAAACGCATCTGCAAAGCGCCGAAAATTTGTGAATTTTCGGCGCTTTTTGTATGTTTTGGGCTTCTTTTGTACGCGAAGACATATAATAAGGTAGAAACCTCTTTTCAGAAAGACGAAAAAATGGTATAATAAAAGGGTAAAAGCCGCCTCTGTGCATGCTGATACAGGGCGGTTTTTCACTGCCCGCCATGGGCGAGTTTCCGGCGCAAAGGCGCGCCGAAGGGAGTGGATTTTTGGTGACTGAAATCAACCAGACGCCTGAAACCGAACTGCACAGCGCAACCGCTGTGGACAGCAACGTATATGATGAAACGCAGATTCAGGTGCTGGAGGGGCTTGAGGCTGTGCGCAAGCGCCCGGGCATGTATATCGGCTCTACGGATTTCCGCGGGCTGCATCATTGCGTGTACGAAATTGTGGATAATGCCATTGACGAGGCGCTGGCGGGCTTCTGCACCGATATCAACGTCTTTCTGCATGCCGACGGCAGCTGCGAGGTGCGCGATAACGGCCGCGGCTTTCCTGTGGGCATTCATCCCAAGCTGGGCCGCCCCGCCGTGGAGGTGTGCCTGACGGTGCTGCACGCCGGCGGCAAGTTTGGCGGAGAGGGATACAAGGTATCCGGCGGATTGCACGGCGTGGGCGCCAGCGTTGTCAACGCCCTGAGCAGGCATCTGAAGGTGACCGTCTATCAGGATGGCAAGGTGTACCAGCAGGAGTACGAGCGCGGCAAGGTGCTCTACGATCTGAAGGTGATCGGCGAAACCGACCGCACCGGCACCACCATCCAGTTCTGGCCGGATGCCCGCAGCGAGGAAAACCCCGACGGCGTGTTTGAAACCGGCGATTTCCAGTTTGATATTCTCAAAAAGCGTCTGCGCGAGATGGCCTTCCTCAACAAGGGCATCCGTATTTCCATGACGGATGAACGCACGGATCCCGTTTTGGAGCGCGTGTACCACTATGAGGGCGGCATTATCGAGTTTGTCAAATACCTGAACAAAAACAAGGAAGTTCTCTTTGAAGAGCCCATTTACATGGAGGGCGTGGTGAAGGGCTCCACCGTGGAGGTGGCGCTGCAGTACAACGACAGCTATCAGGAGAACATTTATACCTTTGCCAACAATATTCATACGCCCGAGGGCGGCACCCATCTGGCGGGCTTTTCCAGCGCCCTTACCCGCGCCATCAACGAGTATGGCCGCCAGTTCAAATTCCTCAAGGACAACGACGCCAACCTGAAAAGCGAGGACGTGCGCGAAAGTCTTTCCGCCATTGTATCCGTCAAGCTCAAGGAGCCGCAGTTTGAGGGCCAGACCAAGAGCAAGCTGGGCAACAGCGAGGTGCGCGGCATTGTGGACAGCCTTGTGTACGACAGGCTTTCCACCTTTCTGGGCGAAAACCCCGCCATCGCCCGCATCATTCTGGACCGCTGCGTAGGCGCCGCCCGCGCCCGCGAGGCTGCCCGCAAGGCGCGCGAGCTTACCCGCCGCAAAACTGTGCTGGAAAGCGCCTCCCTGCCCGGCAAGCTGGCCGATTGCACCGAGCGCGATCCATCCAAGTGCGAAATTTTCCTGGTGGAGGGCGACAGCGCCGGTGGTAGCGCCAAAACCGGGCGCGACCGCTTCTTCCAGGCCATTTTGCCCCTGCGCGGCAAGATCCTGAATGTGGAAAAGGTGCGTTTTGACCGCGCGCTGGCCAATAACGAGATCAAGGCCATGATCACCGCCTTCGGCTGTGGCTGGGGCGATGAGTTCAACATCGACAAGCTGCGCTATCACCGTATCGTGTGCATGACGGATGCCGATGTGGATGGCGCACATATCCGCATCCTGATGCTTACCTTCTTCTACCGTTATATGCGGCCCCTGATTGAGAAGGGCTATGTGTATATCGCCATGCCGCCTCTGTACAAGGTAACCAAGAACAAGAAGGAATACTATGTCTACGATGATAATCAGCTGGAAAAGCTGATGCAGGAAATCGGCCGCGATCCTAAGCCGGAGATCCAGCGCTACAAAGGTCTGGGCGAGATGAGCGCCGAGCAGCTGTGGCAAACCACCATGAACCCCGAAACCCGCACCATGATGCAGGTAACCGTGGAGGATGCCATGGCCGCCGATGAAATCATGAGCCTGCTGATGGGCGAAAAGGTGGAGCCCCGCAAGGAGTTCATCGAAGAAAACGCCAAGCTGGTTACCGACCTGGATATCTAAGTCTGTTTCATTCCCTCCCCGCCTGCGAAGCAGGCGGCCCGGGGATTCTTAAGGGCAAAGCCCTTAAGCGGGGTGCAGGGACAGCGCCCCTGTCCTCCCCCTCTCTCTACATAAAGGAGTGACCCTCACAGTGGCTTCCACCATTAACGATAAGCTCATTCCCATTGATCTTGAGCAGGAGATGAAAAAGTCGTTCATCAGCTATGCGATGGCGGTAATCATCAACCGCGCG
>JAEDGL010000182.1 GCA_016297535.1 Clostridia bacterium
ATAGCCTGGGTATACGCTTCCATCCTCCAATATGAGCTGCCTGTCAAAGTGCTTCACACAGGTTTCCTCCCTCAACTGTGCGTTTCCAACCGACGCATGATCTCCTGATAGGCGTTTTCCACACCGCCCATATCACGGCGAAAGCGGTCCTTGTCCAGCTTTTCACCGGTGGCAGTATCCCACAGGCGGCAGGTATCCGGGCTGATTTCATCGGCAAGGATGATCGTGCCGTCGGATGTACGGCCAAATTCCAGCTTGAAGTCCACCAGTGTCACGCCCACTTCTTCCCAAAAGGTACGCAAAAAATGATTCACAGCCAGCGCATAGGTTTGGATGGTCTCGATTTCCTGTTCAGTCGCAATGCCCAGCGCCAGTGCATGAGAGGTATTGAGCAAAGGATCGCCCAAAGCGTCGTTTTTATAGGAATATTCAATCGTAGGTTCGTCAAACACCACGCCTTCCTCTACGCCGTAACGTTTGGAGAATGAACCGGCAGCAATGTTCCTCACGATAACCTCCAGCGGAACGATTTCGACGCGGCGCACCAGCGTTTCGCGTTCGCTGAGTTCTTCGACAAAATGGTTCGGGATGCCCATTGTGGCAAGACGCGCCATCAAGCGGTTGCTCATCTGATTGTTAATAACGCCTTTTCCTTTAATGGTTCCTTTCTTCAAGCCGTTAAAGGCTGTAGCGTCGTCTTTATAGGACACGATCAGAAGCTCGGGATCGTCGGTTGCATAGACTTTTTTGGCCTTTCCCTCATAGAGCTGGCAAAGTTTCTTCATGATGATTCCTCCTGTCCGTTCTGTACCTTGGTCGATGTGCCACCGGCGCATGCCGGTTTGCTTACTCCCACTCGATAGAGGCTGGAGGTTTTGTGGTCACATCATAGAGCACGCGATTGCATCCGCTGACTTCTCCAATGATGCGTGCTGAGATCCGATCAATCGTTTCCCACGGCAGACGCACCACATCAGCGGTCATAAAATCATCAGTGGTTACGGCACGAATGGCGACAGCATAAGCGTAGGTGCGTTCGTCGCCCATAACGCCAACGGATTTTGCACCGGTCAGCACGGTGAAATACTGTGAAGCTTTGATGCCGGCAGCTTCTATCTCTTGACGAAGAATTCGGTCGCTGTCGCGCACGATCTGCACCTTTTCTCTCGTCAATTCGCCAATGACGCGAATGGCCAGACCGGGACCGGGAAAGGGCTGACGATAGACAAGGCTTTTCGGCAATCCCAGCTTAAGTCCGAGCTGCCGTACTTCATCCTTGAACAACATCCTCAGCGGCTCAATCAGGCTGGTAAAGCCCAGTTCAGCAGGCAAACCGCCAACATTGTGATGGCTCTTGATGACCGCGCTTCCCTTTATGCTACCGCTTTCAATGACATCCGGATAAATGGTGCCCTGCGCAAAATGGTCGCGTTTCCCAAGCGAAAGAGAAACTTCTTTGAATACGTCCACAAATTCCCTGCCAATGATTTTTCGCTTTTGCTCTGGTTCCGTTACGCCTTGCAGCGCTGTAAAAAAGCGTTCGGAGGCATCCACAGCTTTCAGCTCCACCGGAAATGTTTTGGTGAAGATATTCACCACCTCGTCACTCTCTGCTGAACGCATAAATCCATGATCCACATAGACGCAGGTAAGTCGGCTTCCGATGGCTCGATACAGCAGTGCTGCCGCTACCGCGCTGTCTACGCCTCCGGATAGTCCCAGCAGCACTGTTCCATCGCCCACCTGTTCACGGATCTGGTCAATCGTACGTTCCGCATAAGCTTCCATGGTCCAGTCGGCGGAGGCATGGCAGATGTTGAACAGGAAATTTTGCAGCAGCTTCATTCCTTCTTCGGAATGCGTCACTTCCGGGTGAAACTGTACGCCGTACAGCCGGCGGAAAGGATTGGACATGGCGGCGATCGGACAGTTCGGCGTATGTGCTATTGTCTTAAAACCTGACGGCAGTTTTGTTACCTGCCAGGTATGGCTCATCCAGCAGGTGTTCGTAGCTTTCATCCCCTGCAGCAGTTCGCTTTCCATATCATCCATGGAGACAAGTGTGCGGCCATATTCCCGCTGCTGTCCACGTTCGATCAAAGCGCCATGCAGGTGAGCCATTAACTGCATGCCATAACAGATACCCAGCACTGGAACACCCATTTCAAATACTCCCGGGCAAATGGTGGGCGCATTTGAATCCAGTACGCTGGCTGGTCCGCCGGAGAGAATGATGCCTAAAGGATGCTCCTGACGGATGGCTTCCATGTCTGCGGCATATGGCAATACCGAGGAATATACACCGCATTCGCGGACACGGCGTGCGATCAGCTGCGTATACTGACCGCCAAAATCAAGGATTAGAATTCCTTGCGGCTGATTCATTTGCTTTTCCTCCTTGAAACAGGCTGCTCAAATTGGTTCTTGCCCTGCTGGGCGGGAATGGGAATGGGGTAGCGTCCGGTAAAGCATCCATCGCAGTAGCTGCAGTTTGATTGCCCCGCCAACTGATGGGCGGCTTCCACCGATAGATACGCCAGAGAATCAACACTGATCTCCTGCGCAATTTCAGCGATGGAATGGAGTCTGCATGCAATCAGGTTCTCCTGTGAATCCACATCTGTACCGAAAAAACAGGGATGGCGAAAAGGCGGCGAGGAAATGCGCATATGCACTTCTTTGGCTCCGGCGTCGCGCAGCAGCTTTACAATCCGGGCGCTGGTAGTGCCGCGCACGATGGAATCATCAATCAGCACCACGCGTTTATCCTTCACTGTTTCGCCAATCACATTCAGTTTGATTTTTACGGCGGTTTCTCGCAGCTGCTGGCTGGGAGCGATAAAGCTGCGTCCGATGTATTTGTTTTTCAGAAAACCGATACCGTAAGGAAACCCGCTTTCCTACGCAAAACCAACGGCCGCATCAATGCCTGAATCCGGTACGCCGATGACCACATCCGCGTTGGCTGGACTTTCTCTGGCAAGAAAGTGTCCGGCGCAAAGCCTCGCAGAATGAACAGACGCGCCTTGGATAACCGAATCCGGGCGCGCGAAGTAGATGTATTCAAATACGCAAAGGGTAGACTGCTGCCCGCAATGGCGACGATCAGACTGTACGCCCTTTTCCGAAAAGACAAGGACTTCACCGGGTTCGACCTCCCGGATCAGCTTTGCTTGAACGGTTTCCAAAGCGCATGATTCAGAAGCAACCACGTAAGCTCCATCAGGCGTTTGCCCATAGCAAAGAGGACGGAAACCATGCGGATCACGAAAGGCAATGAGCTTGGTAGCCGTCATAAGCACGCACGAATAAGCTCCCTGAATGCGAACCATGGCTTGCGCCACAGCTTCTTCCGTTGAGGGAACTTTCAAACGTTCTGAAACGATGGTGTACGCGATAGATTCTGTATCTGTCGTCCCGTGATAAATCGCGCCGTGCAATTCGTGTGCCTGACGCAGTTCATGAGCGTTGACAATATTACCGTTATGGCATAGCGCCATATTGCCCTTCATGTGGCAGACAACAATAGGCTGGATATTGTTGGGATTCTTTCCTCCGGTCGTTGAATAGCGCACATGCCCCACAGCGATATTGCCATCCTTCAAGGAAGAAAGCGCCTGAGGCGTAAACACTTCGCCTACCAGTCCATCACCGCGCAATTGTTCAAAAACTCCGTCGCAGGATACAGCAATCCCGCAGCTTTCCTGTCCGCGATGCTGAAGGGCGTAAAGGCCCCAATAAACATTCTTTGCTGCCGCTGTTTGCACTGGAGACCAGATTCCGAAAACACCGCATTCTTCGTGGAGCGCGCCGATCATGGTGTCACCTCGTTTCAAAAAAAGACAAGGGTGCCACAGCATCTGCCGTGACACCCTTGTCAACAACGCAAGCATTATATCGCTATGCCCATAAAAAATGCAAGAAGAAATTTTGTTTTTTTCATGTTCACACACCGCTGAAGCCGTAGTTGCTCAGCACCCGTGCGGATGGATCATCAACATTGCAGCCCGGCCATGCTTTGTTTGGCATCCAGAAATCGGTTACCATCTGGCTCTGGCCGGGATAAAAGTGTTCAAACAGTTCGCGGTACATCAGGCTTTCCCTGGTGAAAGGACGGGCATGCTCATACTCGGCACACTTCATGGCTGTTTCACCGGCAGAGTATCGTTTTTCTGCCAGTTCCTTGAGATCATCCACCATCGAATGCCCCACTGCATCGGAGAACGCTGCCTTTTGCCGCCAAAGGATCGCTTCCGGCAGAAGCTTGTCTTCTGCGAATGCTTTGCGGATCAGGTATTTGCCCATGTTGTGACGGTTCATTTTCA
>JAEDGL010000026.1 GCA_016297535.1 Clostridia bacterium
GCTTTTTCATCGTTTGTCTGCTCCATAGCGGCGTTCGTGCCGCGCTTTCAGCTTGGTCTCATGGCCCTGCTCGGTAGGATGGTAATACACCCGGTCTTCGTAGCCCTGGGGGAGGTACGTCTGCCTGACAAAATGGCCGGGATAATCGTGCGGATATTTGTATTGCGGGGTTCGGCTGTGCGCCACGGCGTAGCTCTGATCGCGCAGGTAAACCGGCACGGCGGTAAACCGGCCGTCCCGCGCATCCGCCTCGGCAGCGGAAAGGGCCTGTACCACGCTGTTGCTCTTTTCGGCCAGGCATACGGCGATAATGGCCTGCGCAATCGGAATGCGCGCCTCCGGCATGCCCACAAACTCCAGCGCGGTAACGGCGGCCTGCGCCTGCAGCATGGCCGTGGGATCGGCCAGGCCTACGTCCTCGCTGGCGTGCACCACGATGCGGCGCACAATCAGTTTGGGATCCACGCCCGCGTAGAGCATGCGGCTAAACCACAAAAGCGCCGCGTCCGGGTCGCTGCCCCGCAGGCTTTTGCAAAAGGCGGAAAGCATGTCGTAATACAGGTTTTCATCCAGCTTGAGCATGGGCTTTTGCACGCTTTCCTGGGCGGTAAACAGCGTGATGGGCGTAAAGGGCTTTCCGGTTTCGGGGTCGGTTTCCTGCGCGGTGGTCAGCACCGCCAGCTCCAGCGCGCCCAGCGCCGTGCGCACATCGCCCCCGGCGATGCGGGCGATATAGGCCAGCGCCCCTTCCTTGGGGCGGATATCCTCGCGCCCGTAGCCGCGGTCGGGATCCTTCAGCGCCTGCTCCAGTGCGCGCAGCACATCGCTTTCGCTGAGGGGATGAAACTCAAACACCCGGCAGCGGCTGACAATGGCGGGCGTCATGCTCACCATGGGGTTTTCGGTGGTGGAGCCGATCAGGCGGATCAGCCCCGACTCGATGGCAGGCAGGATGCTGTCCGACTGCGCCTTGTTCCAGCGGTGGCACTCGTCCAGCAGCAGGTAAGTGGCCTTGCCATACCGCGCGCGGCGTTCCTGCGCCTCCTTGAGCACCTTGCGCACATCCGCCACGCCGCTGGTAACGGCATTCAGCTTTTCAAAGGCGCTGCCCGTCATGCTGGCAATGATCGAGGCAAGGGTGGTCTTGCCGCACCCGGGCGGACCCCAGAAGATGCTGGACTGCATCCTGTCGGCCTCGATGGCGCGCCTGAGCAGCCTTCCCCTGCCCAGAATATGCTCCTGCCCCAGAAACTCATCCAGCGTGCGCGGACGCATCCTTTCCGCCAGCGGCGGCCGGGCAGAGGGGCTGGGCTGGGCGCTCCAAAGCGTTTGCTGTTCAAAATCATTCATCGGTACCGATTCCTCCCGGGAGGTCAGCGCTCAAACAATACTTTCATCAGCTCCGTGCCATCCATCAGCACCGGCTCGCAGGCGCTTTCCTCTTCGCTGAACTTGCGCAGAGGCGGCTCCCTGCCTTCATCCAGCGCCCTGCGCACGGTGCGGCTGTCAAAAACGGCATAGGGTACGGGCAGGCCGGTGCACCTGCGGGTGGTAAGAAGGGTGGGATGATCGCTGATAAGCATCAGACGGAAATCCTCGCCCCTTCCCATCAGCTGGTTGAGCAGCGGCATGACCACGCGGCACTCCACGTTCTGTACGGCCTCCAGCTTGCCGGCCAGATCGCCTGCGCGCGCCATCTGATCGGGCGCATGCACATGCACGGCCACAAAATCGTCGCCGCTATCCAGCGCCTGAAGAGCCGCGGCCACCTTGCCCGCGTAATGGGTGTTCATCTCCCCCGTCGCGCCCTCCACCCGGGGCGCCTTGAGCCCCGTCAGGCAGGCGATGCCCCGCACCAGCGGCACGGCGCTGATGACGCTGCCATGATGGCCAAAGCTTTCCCGAAAATCCGGCAGGCGCACAGCGGCGGAGGCGCCCCACAGCCAAAGCATGTTGGCGGGGAGCAGGCCGTTTTGGACGCGGGCCCGGTTGATGGGATGGTTTTGGAGAATGTCGCGGCTGCTCATCATCAGCGCACGAATATCGCGGCACAACTTGCGCGCGGTGGGATCGGCGGTTTGGCGGGCCATGCAGGGCAACCAGGGCAGGATGGGCTGCCCCGGCACGGTGTGCGGCCCGGTCAGCCTGACCGCGTCCAGCTCCTTCACGCCGCCGGTCATCACCGCGATCTGGCGAAAGGTGTCCGTTACGGTAATGGACAGGCCGGACTGCTTCAAAAGCGCGGCGAAATCCGGCTGGGCCAGAAGGTCGTTCATCAGGGCAACGGCCTCCCGGCCGTGGATGCCGCCGCCGTTGGGGCTGCCAATGACGGGCGCGCCGTTTTCATCCTCAGTCACAGAGCAAAGGTCGCAGTACAGGCTGACGGCCCCCTCCTGCAGGGAAACCCCCATTCCGGCGGCCTCCAGCGCGCTTCCGCCGGCACAAAAATCCTGCGGTGCGCAGCCAAAAATGCTGAGCATGGCGGCAGCGCCGTCCGCGGGCATGCAGTGGGGCACCGTGAGCGCCCGGCCCAGAAAGCAGCCTGCCACGCGATCAAACGAATTGAGCGCCAGCACCTCCATGGGGGTATGACCGGCCAGCTGGGGAAGCGGAGCGTCCGCCATACCACTGCCCACGACGAGTACGTATTTCACGGAAAAAACCTCTTTTCATCAGTTGCAGTAAATGATATCGTCCCGGAGGCGGTAGATGGTTGCGCCATATTTTTTGCGGCAAAACGCGTCCACGAACCAGTCGATCTCCTTGTTGGCGTCAAACTGCACGTAGCCGTAGCGGATGCCATTGCGCTTTTCGCCCTTCATGTTGCTGTCGCACCAGGTAACGGTATCCGTAACGGGATCGTAATCCTCGGTAAAAATCATGCTGTGCGCGCCGATGCCGTAGTAGTAGTTGGCCGCCATCTGAAAATAGTCCCCGCGCTGCGCCTGCTGGAGAAAGGCGCGCGCATCCTCGCGGTTTTCCTCCATGGTTTTGCCGGGATCGTAGCGAAACTGCGCCGCGGCATAAAAGGGATTGCCCTCGCTGGCGGCAACGGGCTTCCACTCCATGCCGTAAACGTATTCCTTGCACTGGTCCTTGGGCAGATTATCCGGGATGACCAGCTTTACGTCCGGATACTCGGCCATGCGGTACTTGTCCGAATTCTGGCGAAAGAGATAGACGGTAAAATTTTTGCATACATAGATATCCCCGCTGTACTGGGCTCGCCGGGCGCGGCCGCCTGCCTCCTCGTACTTTTCTCTGGCAAGGCGGATGATATCCTCAATGAAGGCCGTCCGGGCGTTTTCATCCGCCGGGGGCTGCTCCGTTTCCTCTTCTTCCTCCGGCAGGGATTCAAAAATCTGCATGGAAACCTCCTCGCCATCCGAATCCGTAATGGTAATCACGGCTTCCGCCAGGGCGGACGGGCCCATCAGCACAAGAACCAGCAGCAGAATCATCAAACGTTTCACCGGAAGCACCTCCTCAACAGCGCATGCGCCGTTCCGTTCCATTGTACACAAAGCGGTCCAAAATGTAAACGGTTCAAAAGGAAAGCTTCTTCCACGCGGCGAATATGCACATAGGAAAAACAGGAAACGGAGCTGGTTGCGTGAAGCTGCTGCGAAAACTGCCCCTTGTGCTTCTTGCGTTCCTATGCCTGCGGCCTGGTGCCCATGCGGAGCCTGCCGATGGTGTGGACATGGATTACTGGTATCGGCAACTGTGCGTATTGTCGCAGGAAATCGGCTGCCGCCCGGTTGGGTCGGATGGCGAGATGGAGGCGATGGCGTATCTGAGAAGCGAGTTTGCGGCTCTGGGCTTCAGCGAGGAGGATGATACGCTGAACCACTACGAGGTGCTCATCAGCCCGGAGGGCAATCTGGAGGCCATTCTGCCGGCCGGCGGCTGCGAGGAACCCGCAATTCTCATTGTCTGCGCGCATTACGACAGCACCGGGCCCTCGGAGGTGAACGGCGTTTTGTACGATGTGCCCGGCACGCGCGACAACGCAAGCGGCGTAGCGGGCATGCTGACCCTTGCGCGCGCGTTTGCCGCACAGCCCGCCTTCCGTGATACTGAAATGCGCTTTCTGGCCTTTACCGCCGAGGAAACCGGGCACCAGGGCTCGCTTACCTATGTGGAGGGGCTTTCACCGCAGGAGCTGCAGCGTATTGTGGGCGTATTCAATCTGGATCTGCTTACGGTGGATGTTTGGCTTGGGGAGCATGTGTTCAGCGTGGATACCCTGGGCATGCGCACCGAAGACGGCTATGTAAGCGGCAGCGCGGACGCGCCCGCCGAGAACCGGGTGGTGCGCGCCATACGCCTGGCCATGGCCGAGCAGAACGCCTTTGACGCCTCACGCAACGGCGAAACCCATTGTGTGGCGCGCCATCTGGGCATGAGCGACCACGAATCCTTCCACGCCTTCGGTGTGGATGCGGCAAACATCGCCTTCCGCGGAAACGAGCAGGAGGGCGGCAGCTGGCATCCCTACATGCATACTCCGGAGGATGATCTGGGCGATCTGGACCTGGTGCGCACGCATCAGGCGCTTGACATTGTTTACACCGCGCTCAGGCATCTGGCGGCCGATCCCGCCTACGGCAAATGATTGGAGAACAATTTGAGTACGAAGGAACGCATTGACACCCAAACGCCTGCGCCGTACAATGGACGCAGGCGTTTTTGGGCGCCTCTGCAGGAGGTTTTTACATGAAGATCATCGACGTACATGCCCATGTATATCCCGATACCATCGCGCAGCGCGCGGCGGATTCCATCGGCGAATTTTACGACATTCCCATGTGCCTGTCCGGCACGGTGCACGATCTGCTGGTGCACGGCAGGGCGGCGGGCATTTCGCAGTTTCTGGTATGCTCCGCCGCGGTTACGCCCAGCCGCGTGCGCTCGGTAAACGATTATCTGATTGGCGTTTCGCAAACCTACCCGGAGCCCTTTGTTACCTTTGGCACCATGCATGCCGGGTATGAGGATGTGGAGGGCGAGCTGGACCGCATCAAGGCGGCGGGGCTGAAGGGCGTAAAGCTGCATCCGGATTTCCAGCATTTCTGCCTGGATGATGAAAAGGCCATCGCCATGTTTCGGGCGATGGCCGAGCGAAACCTGCCCGCGCTGATCCACACCGGCGACCAGCGCTACCCCTACAGCCAGCCCCGGCGCATGGCGCGCGTGCTGGACGCCGTGCCCCAGCTCAAGGCCATCTGCGCCCATCTGGGCGGATGGAGCGTGTGGACGGATGCCTGGCGCGAACTGGCCGGCCGTCCCGGCGTGTGGGTGGATACCTCCTCCAGCCTGTATGCCCTGTCGCCGGAAGAGGCGGCTGAGGTGATCCGTCATTACGGTGTGGATCGCGTGTTCTTTGGTACGGATTATCCCATGTGGAAGCCGGACGAAGAGCTTCGCAAATTTATGCGCCTGCCGCTGACGGCTCAGGAGCAGGAAAAAATATTGCACCTGAACTTTGAAGCCTTTCTGGCGCAGCTGGACTAACGCTTAGCGCTCGCAGCAGCCCCAATCGTTGTTCCAGATATTGCCGGCCTCCAGATAGTGGTGCTGGGTGCGCACGATGAAGTGACGGCGGTTTTGCAGGCTCAGATCCTCCGGCAGAATAAAGCGCACCGTTTCCACCTTCACATCCTGATTGCAGCGGCCGTTGTGCGCGGGCACGGTAACGGCCTGGAAGCCGCGGGCGTATTCCACGCCGTTTTCATCCACCTCGGTAAGCGTAAGGCCCAGCGCGCTGCGGCGGCCCGGGCATACGTTGCGTAGCGTGGTGTTTACATCCAGCGTGCGGCCGACAAATTCATCCTGACGGCAGGAGCCGGTAACGCTGATTTCCTTGCAGCCATCGCAGGGCTCGTAATAAACGTGGGTTTCATCGCCCTGCTCGCAGCCGCAGGAATGCTTGCAGCGGTTGTGGCTGCGCTGGCAGCCGCCGTTGCAGGCAGCGCCGTTTTCATAGCTGCGCTCATAGTCGTTGTCCACATCGCAGCAGCGGCCCGTGGAGGCCGTTTCCTCGGCGTAGCAACCGTTGTCGCAGCCGCAGCGATTGCCATTCTCATAGCGGCTGCCGTTGTCATAGCTGCTGTCGTTATCGCAGCAGCTGCCATTTTCGCAGCCACAGCCGTTATCGCAGTCGCAGTTCCAGGCGGTATACGTTGTATTGTTTTTATTTCCCATATCAAACACCCTCCCTATTCTGCTCACAGGGACGAAAAACGCCCTGCAGGATCAGTATATGGGGAGGGTGTTGTTTGGTTCAGTTTTTCACGATTTCGTACACATGCAACACGCCGTTTTCCACGGTAAAGCGCACGTCAAACCCCGCAAAGGAGATGCCATAGCGCCGCCCGCCGCCGCGCTGGTAGCCGGGGCGGGGATCCTGCGCCAGCGTGTCCAGCAGCGCGCCGCGCTTTTCCTGCGGCAGGCTTTCCAGCAGCCGGGGCGGACAGTCCACCTCCACGGTATCCTCGCCGGGGCCAAGGGCAAAGCCGCCGCGCGCATCCGGGCGGCTGTCGGCATAGGGCAGATAGGGCTTGAGATCCAGAACCGGCGTCCCGTTTACCAGATCCGCGCCGCGCACCCAGATCACCGGCCCGTGCACGGGGTGGTTTTCCACCCGGTCGATGGTCACGCAGCTAAGACCGATGGGATTGGGCCGAAACGGCGAACGGGTGGCAAAAACGCCCATTCGCGTGTTGCCGCCCAGCCGGGGCGGACGCACCGTGGGCGACCAGTCCTCGCGCACAGCCTGGCTGAATTGCCAGATGAGCCACAGGTGGCTGAAGCCCTCCAGCCCGCGCAGCGCGTCGGGGTTGCGGTACTCGGGCTCAAACACCAGACAGGCCAGCGCGCTGTCCACCAGCCCGCTCTGACGCGGCACGCCGAACTTGGTATCATAATCGCTGTAAAGGTGCGCGATGATCTTCATTTCGCAGGTCTGTGCCATTTACTCGCCATCCTTCAACGCTTCCACCAGCGCGATGCTGCGAATGTGCCACTGCCCGTTTTCCTTGACCAGGATGGCCGTGTACCGGCCGCCCTGCCAGCGCGGCGGGCTTTCGTAGCTCTCGCCGTACAGCGCCCTGGCCGCCTCGGCATTTTTGGCATTTACGCGCCCGTCGATGCGGGGAATGGTTTCGGTAAAGGCCACGCGCGCGGTGCTGTCCCAGGGCCAGCACCACATCCAGGTCATTTTCAGGCGGTGGTCGATGCCGCGTACCGTGTAATAGCTGTACGGGCTTTTGCCGTCAATGGCCAGCTGCAGGTTTTCATCGCGCTGCAGATAGCTGCCCTGAAAAAACTTGGTCAGCTCCGCGCTGCTTTCATTCATCATAATGACCTGCGCACGCTTGGCCATGCCGTCCTTGAGCACAATATAGATGTTGGTTGCATTCATGGCGTAGTACACCGTAACCACGCACAGGCTGAACACGCACAGAATCAGCAGCAGCCTGCTGGCCAGATACCAGATGAAACGGCGCATCTGCTTCATGCAAAGCCTCCTTTCGGGTGGAGAGAAAAGCCGGGCTTTGGCCGGAAAAGGGGATCAGGGCTGGGGCGTGAGCATGGGAGTGGGCTCGGGCGTTGCGTTTGCGGCAAGAACATCGGCATAGAGGGCCTCCAGCGTTTTCACATCCGCCTCGCCGCTCTGGGGAAGCCCCGCGGCCTTCTGGAACTTTTTGACGGCGTTTTTGGTGCCGCTGTAATAGCCGCCGGTTACGGTGCCGGTATAGTAGCCCAGCTCCCTGAGCTTCATCTGCAGCCAGTACACATCCTCGCCCTCGGATTTTGCCTTGAGCTTGCGAAACGGCTGGGGCGGCATCCCATCGGAGGTATACTGCGGCTCGGGCGTGGGCTGGGGCGTGGAGACGGGGCCGGTTTTGGAGGCGTTGAGCGGCGGCGCCTTGACGGCGTAGCGCAGCTCCTCATCATAGGGCAGATCCTCGGTGATGGTTACCACCACGCCCTCGCGCACGTTTTCATAAATCCACTTCGCATCCTCCACCAGCAGGCGGATACAGCCGTGGGATGCGCGGCTGCCCAGCATGCGGTAGCTTTTCACGCTCAGGGCATTGTAATCCACCTGGTTGTAGATTACGCTGTGGAAGGCGATATTTTCGTTGATTTTGGTCCAGTACTGCGCATGGCTGCCGTAAAGGCTGAAATAGCACCAGCGCGCGCGGCGGCCGCTGAGCGTCCACTCGCCCACATCGCTGGGGGTGGAGACGGTGCCGGTGGAGCAGATCATGCGCCGGACGGGAATGGTATAGTTGCCGTTGTCATCCAGCCCGTAAACGAGGGTTACCTGGTTTTTCACATCCACGGTTACGGCATAGGGCACGGGGGTGGGCTCGGGCGTGGGGCGCGGGGTGGCGCTGGCATCCACAACGTCGGTCGCGTTAAAGAGCATGTTCCACGTATCTTCGCCCGTGATACCGTCGGCCTTCATGCCGTTGTGGGTCTGGAAGGCCTTGACGGCGGCCATGGTCTGGTTCATGTAATTGCCGCTGACGGGGCCGTCAAAAAAACCCAGCTCCTTCAAACGGGTCTGCACCTGCTTAACATCCGCGCCGGTCGCGCCGCGCGTGAGCTTCTTTTTGTAGGGGTACTCCTCCACCGCCTCGCCGTCCCCGGCAATCACCAGATCGGTCAGATCGCCCAGCACGGAATCGGGCGCGGGGGTGGGGGTAGCCGCGCCGGCGTTTGGCTGCGCGTTTCCGCTAAACAGCAGCCGCTGGGTTTCAATATCCGCTTTGCCGGAGTCCTCCAGCCCGTTGGCCTGCTGAAAGAGGGAAACCGCCTTTTCCGTTGCGGAGCGGAATTTGCCGGTGGCGTTTGCCTCCAGATAGCCAAGCGCCTTCAGCGCCTCCTGCACGCGCCTGACAGCCTCGCCGTCGTCGCCGTTTTTCAGCGTGCGGTATTCGGCGTTCAGCAGCATAACCTCCGTTTCGCCATCCACCACGCCGGTTACCTCCAGCCCGTATTCAGACTGGAATTTTCGCACGGCACGCTGCGTGGCCGCGCGGAATTTGCCGGTGGGTTTGGCGTCCAGATAGCCCAGATCAATCAGCAGCTGCTGGATCTGCGCCACCGCCTCGCCATCCGATCCGTAGGCCAGGGCCTCGTGCTCCGGCACGGGGGTTGTTTCGGTTTCCTCGGCCAGCGAAAGCGGCAGCGCCGTTACGCACATGGCCAGAAGCAACAGCAGGGCAACAAAACGCTTCATGGCAGGTTTCCTTTCCTCAGTCCAGATAGGGGTTCATGGCACTCAGGCGCTCAAAAACCAGATCGGGGTGTACGCCGGTTTTCTCCGCCTCTTCCAGGGTGCCCTCGCCGGTAAGCACCAGAATGGAGAGAATGCCAAAGTTGAGCCCGGTGGCGATGTCGGTATACAAGCGGTCGCCCACCATGGCCAGCTCGTGCTTCTTCAGCCCCGTCAGCTTGAGGGCCTCCTCCACAATGCCCGCATAGGGCTTGCCCAGAATAATATCCGGGCGGCGGCCGGTGCTGGCCTCGATGAAGGCGATGATGGCCCCGATATCCGGTGCAAAGCCGGTTTCGGTGGGACAGTTGAAATCCGGATGGGTGGCGATGTAGGGCAGCCCCGCGCGCACAAAATCGCACACGGCGGTCATTTTGGCATAATCCAGCGTGGTATCGTAGGCGATGAGCACATAATCGGGATGCTGGTCGTCGATTTCCAGTCCCAGCTCCAGCAGCTCCTTCCTGAGCATATCGTTGCCCAGCAGAAAGGCCTTTTTGCCCGCAAACTCGCGCTTGCAGTAGCTGGCAGCGGCGTGGCCGGAGGTAAGCACGTTGCAAAAAATATTGCGCACGCCCATCCTTTCCAGCTTTTTTACATACACATCGGCGGATTTGGAGGAGTTATTGGTTACAAACAGGCTTTTGCGGCCTGTGGAATCCAGCTTTTCCAAAAAATCCAGAGAGCCCTCCAGCAGCTGATCGCCAAGGTAGAAAGTGCCGTCCATATCCAGCATAAAGCACTTGATGGGTGCGAGCCTGGCGCGAATTTCGGCTTCCGTCATGGGTGAGACCATCCTTCCGTAAGTTGGGGCATGGGAGCATGCCCGTAGATAGGTTTATTGTAGCACATCGCGTCGAATTTAACAATTATGAAATGAAATTTTAACAAATAAAAACCGCCCGAATTCCGCGGGCGGTCAGGGTGTCGATAAACTCTTTGGGAGGTGTCGGAGGGCCGCAGCCCTCCGACTCTTGTTCCGAGCCCAGCGACCTGTGCGGTGGGCTCGGAAACCTTGCGCAGCAGAGGGAAAGCGCCTTTGCCGGAGGCAATCCGGCCTGTTAGTGAGAAAAGAGGTTTTGCAGCGTCTGAATGATTTCCTCCACGCTGATCGGCTTGGAGAGGAAGCCGTTCATGCCGCATTCCATGGCGGCCTTGCGGTCCTCATCGAAGGCGTTGGCGGTCATGGCCAGGATGGGGATGGCGGCCAGCGCGGGATCCTCCAGCGCGCGGATGAGGCGGGTGGCCTCATAGCCGTCCATGATGGGCATCTGGATATCCATAAACACCAGGTCGTAATCGCCGGGCTTGGAGGCAACCACCTTTTTCACCGCCTCGGCGCCGTTTTCCGCAACATCAATGTCCAGGCCGTACTCGCCCAGAATTTCCAGCGCAATTTCGCGGTTCAGCTCGTTATCCTCCGCCAGCAGGGCGCGCTTGCCCCTGAGGCTGGCATACTCCTGCTTTGCGGGCAGAATGGAAGGCTCGGCGGGCTTTTGATAGCCAAGCGCCGTCCGCAGGGAATCCCGCAGGTCGGACATAAAGATGGGTTTGGAGCAGAAGGCGGTAACGCCGGCCTCGCGCGCCACGTCCTCAATATCCGTCCAGTCGTAGGCGGAGAGGATGATGATGGGGGTTTGATCCCCCATCGCGCGGATCTGGCGGGCCACATCGATGCCATTCATATCCGGCAGGCGCCAGTCGATGATATAGGCATGGAAGGGATCGTTTACCTCCAGGGATTGACGGGCGCGCAGCACCGCCTCCTTGCCGGAGAGCGTCCACTCGGCTCTCATATCCAGCTGGATGAGCAGCTTGGTTACGCTGTCGCAGGTGTTAAAGTCGTCATCCACCACCAGGGCCCTGAGACCGTCCAGCTCCTTCAGCTTTTCCGCACCCCGGTGCTCGGACTGCAGCCGCAGCGACAGGCGGATGATGAATTCGGTACCCTTGCCCTGTTCGGTATGCACCTCGATGGAGCCGCCCATCATATCCACAATGTTTTTGGCGATGGCCATGCCAAGGCCCGTGCCCTGAATTTTGCTTACCGTGGAGGTGCGCTCGCGCTCGAAGGGCTCAAAGATGCGCTGGGCAAACTCCCGGCTCATGCCGATGCCGCTGTCCTTTACGCGAATCTCGTACAGGCCCTTTCCCCTGGGGGCGTTGGGCAGCTGCGCAAGCCTTACGGACACCACGCCGCCCGGCGGGGTAAATTTGATGGCGTTGGACAGCAGATTCAGCAGCACCTGGTTCAGCCTTGTCTTATCGCAGAACACATCCTCGTCGATCACATCCATGGTATCCATGTACAGCTCCAGCTGCTTGGCATGCACCTGACCGCCGATAATGGTGCGGATATCGTGGAACAGATCCGAAAGGTTCACCTCCCTTTCCTCCAGATGAAGCTTTCCGCTTTCGATACGGCTCATATCCAGAACGTCGTTGATCAGGGAGAGCAGATGGTTGCAGGAGGAAAGGATTTTGCTGAGATAGTCGTTGATTTTTTCGGTGTTGCCGGAGTTGGCAACGGCCAGGGTGGCAAAGCCGCTGATGGCGTTCATGGGGGTGCGGATGTCGTGGGACATGTTGCTGAGGAACATGCTCTTGGCCTGATTGGCGCTGCGCGCGGCGTTAACCGCATCCGCCAGATCCTGATTGATTTTCTTTTCCTTGGTGCGGTCGGACAGAACCATGATGTATTTCTTGTCTCCGCGGATTTCGCGGCACAGCACCGTAACATGGAACCAGCGTGCCTCTCCCGTTTCCTGATGCACATATTCCCGATCCCATTCCGCCTGCTCGCCGGGCTCAATGCTCTGGAGCTGATCCAGAATGAGCACGGTTTCCTCGTCCTTTACAAGGCGGTCCACCACGCGGATATTCTGGCGGGCCTCCGTTTCCGGAATGCCCACCAGCCGCTCGATATTGGGGCTGATGTATTCCACATGCAGGCTGCCGGCATCCATCATGGTAAAGATATCGTCCACGTTATTGGACAGCACCGAGAACAGTTCCTCCCGGTAGAGAATTTCCATATCCTTTTTAACCAGGCTGCTGCGGTAGCGCAAAATCAGGAACAGCACCAGCACCGCCACCAGCACGGCCGCAACGCCGCCCGCCAGCAGCAGGGTGCTGAACTGCAGCTTGTTCATACTGGCGTTTACCGTGTCCTCGGGCACAATGCCCAGCACGATCCAGTCTTCAAAACGGACGGGCTCGTAAACCAGATAAAAGTCCTGCTTTTCCAGGCGGAAGGTGGTTACGCCGCTGCATCCCTGCTGAAAATCCTGCTGCAGGGCGTCCACCTGCGCCCCGTCCAAATTGGAATGCTCCCGCAGCAGGGCCAGAAAGTTGTGCACATCGCGGATCAGGCCGCTGGTATTATCCACCACCACCTTACCATCCGCGTGGACCACATAGATGCTGGACTGGCCGTCGAAGGCCGATATCTCCAGCGTTTCCACCATGTCGGTATTGTTAAAGCTGATGGCGATGGCCTCGTAATGAAAGCCGCGGTAGGTTTTGGGCGTGGCGGGCACGGCAAACACGATGATCTCCGGCTGCCCGGGCACCACGGAGCTTACCACCACATTTTCGCCCTGCAGGATCAGCCTGGGCAGGCGCTCCTTCAAATCCAGGTAGCCGGTTTTTCCCTGAATGGTGCGGTAACTGCCCTCCCGGAATATAAAGTAAAAGTCGGTAAAGCCAACCTCCTGCTGGATGCTTTCGACATACGCTTCCACGGCCTCGTCGCTTGAAGCATCCTGCAGATAGGGCACCCACATGCACAGGGTGCTCCAGTTTCGCCCCACCAGGCTGTAGAGAGACTGGTTGGCCTGATGGTAAATCTCCGTCAGGTGGGCGGTGCTCTCCTCGTAGATGGTGCGGTTGACAAACTGGTAGTACTGCTTGCCTGCCGCGATGAACGTCACAGACAGGATGATGACAGCGAAGATGGCGATGAACCGTTTCCGCATCCATGTCCTCCTCCTTCTGCTTCATTCGTTCGTGGCGGCGCGCGCACTCCCTGGCATATTGCAGCGTTCGTTGGCCGGCAATCCCCTTCCGGGCGTCTCATCCCCCACCGTTTCCGGGTGCGGGAACGCCAGACGGCTGCCAGGAACGGAAAAGTGTTCCATTTATTGATTATAGCAGAACCGGCAATTGATTTCAATTTTTTGTTCCTGGAACATAACCCTTACGTGTGTGGAAAACCGATAGTAGCTATTGATTTTGCCATGTTTAAAATGGTATAATTGCAGGACAGTATCGGCCGGTTGCCCCGGCATGAGTTTTTTCAAAGGAGAGCCTGTCCATGACCTATGCCATTGGCGATGTGGCGCGTACCCTGGGGCTTACCCCGGGCGCGCTTCATTATTTTGAGCGCGAGGGCGTCATTTCTTCCAAAAAGGGCGGCGGCGCGCGCCGCACCTATGGCGCGGAGGATATCATCCGTCTGATCAGCTACCGCAAGTACCGCAGCATGGAAATGCCTCTGAAGGAAATTGCCCGGCAGTTTTCCCCCGAGGGGGATGATTGCCAGACCATCGCGGGCAAAATGCGCCATCAGCAGCTGGAGGCGCAAAAGGCCGCCCAGCGCTTTGAGCAGCTGGCCGGGGATATCGCCTGGTTTGCCGGGCACACCGCCCTTGC
The DNA here is from genome assembly GCA_016297535.1 of Clostridia bacterium. GTDB lineage: Bacteria > Bacillota > Clostridia > Christensenellales > Aristaeellaceae > Limiplasma. Next base: position 13,946 of record JAEDGL010000026.1, read on the forward strand.
CGCCGGGCGCATTGGGAGCATCGATGTGGACTGTCTGCCGGAATGCTATGTGCTGCGCGTGGGCAGCGAGGGCTTCATCAGCCGCAGCCGCGCGGAGCAGGCCCATGTGGCGCACTGGCTGGAGCACATGCCCGCCGTGCGCATCACCTCCGCGCGCGAGCCGGACGGCCGCGCCTGCCTGTGCTACTCGGTGGATGCGGCGCGGGCGGAGCAGCTGGGCCTGCAAAACACGCCCGGAGCCGTGCTGCTTCGGCGGCAGGCGGCGCTGCACACCTTTGTACGCATCGGCGTTTCGTATTACGATCAACCCCAGCTGGCCTTTGCGCCCCTGCTGGATTACGCCCGCGCCCACGCCTTTGAGCAATCGTCAACCGCCCTGAGCATCAGCCTGTGCGTGGAATGTCGCGGCGGCTGCCGCGACACCATCGCGGAGGTCTGGCTGCCCATCGTCTGATCCGCCCGCCCTGTTGTGAAAAAAAACAAAAAGGGCTTGCATCCATAGTAACTGTCGGATGTATAATCCCGGTTAGATTGATAGATTCTTATCAATCCAGAACAGAAGGAGGTACTTCGGTATGAAAAAGGTTCTTTCCCTGGTGCTTGCGCTGGCCATGCTGCTGACCATGAGCAGCTTTGCCGTTGCCGAGACCGGTGTGTTCACCGGTGTGGGCGACAGCAATATCGGCGGCGCCGGTTCGATTGAAGTTGCCGTAACCGTTGATGAAAACGGCGCTGTTACCAATGTGGAGGTTACCAAAAACGGCGACACTCCCGGCATCAGCGATCCCGCTGTGGAGCAGATTCCCGCGCTGATCGTGGAAATGCAAAGCGCCAATGTGGACGCCGTGTCCGGCGCCACCTACACCAGCGACGCCATCATGGCCGCCACGCTGGACGCTGTAACCAAGGCCGGTCTGGACGCGGCTGCCTGGTCCGAGAAGAAGGAAAAGGTGGTCGTCAAGGGCGAGGATGTGGAGCTGGAGGCTGACGTGGTGATCGTTGGCGCCGGCGGCGCCGGTCTGGCTGCGGCTGTGCAGGCCAATCAGAACGGCTCCAGCGTAATCGTTCTGGAAAAGATGGGCAAGGTTGGCGGCAACACCATCCTGGCCGGCGGCGCGCTCAACGCGGTGAATGACCGCAGCGAGCAGGCGCTTGCCTACAACGACTCCGTGGAATGGCACTTTACCCAGACCATGAACGGTGGCGACAACCAGGGCGATCCCGTGCTGGTGCACACCCTGGTCAGCCAGGCCTACGAAGGCGTTGCCTGGCTGATGGACCTGGGCATGGAGTTCCAGGATGAGACCACCGGCCTGTTCACCGTAACCGGCGGCCTGTGGCCCCGCGCCCACAAGCCCGTGATGCCTTTGGGCCAGGGCTTCTTCGCCACCTATATGAACTACATCGACAACCATGACAACGTGGACGTGATGCTCAACACCAAGGCAAACGAGCTGCTGGTGGATGACAACGGCAGGGTTTGCGGCGTGGTGGCCACCGGCGAAACCGGCAACACCGTAACCGTAAAGGCCGGCAAGGGCGTTATCATGGCTACCGGCGGCTTTGCCGGCAGCGTGGAGCTGCGCAGCGCCTTCAACACCCAGTGGGCCGATCTGGGCGCTACCATCAAAACCACCAACCATGCCGGCGCTACCGGCGACGGCATCAAGATGATGCAGAAGCTGGGCGCGGACTTTGTGCAGATGGGCAACATTCAGCTGCTGCCCCTGGGCGATCCCCAGACCGGTTCTCTGGCCGGCAACATCGAGCATGATGTGGAAACCCGTATCTTTGTAAACAAGGAAGGCAACCGCTTCGTCAACGAGGGCGGCCGCCGCGACGATATGACCAACGCCCTCTTCGCCCAGACCGACGCCACCATGTGGATCGTGATGGACTCCGACACCTATCCCACCGGCGACGAGCTGAACAACTTTGGCGAAACCGCCAACCAGCTGGTGGAAGCCGGCCGCGCCTTCAAGGCCGATACCCTGGAGGAGCTGGCTGCTCTGATCAACGTGCCCGCCGACAACCTGGTGGCCGCCGTTGCCGAGTTTAACCGTCACGCCGAGGGCGGCGACCTGGCCGGCACCCCCGATGAGTTTGGCCGCACCCTGTACAAGACCCCCATCGACAACGGCCCGTTCTATGCCGCTGCCCGCGTGCCCACCGTGCACCACACCATGGGCGGCGTGCGCATTAACCAGTATGCGCAGGTGATCAACGAGAACGGCCAGATCATCCCCGGCCTGTACGCGGCTGGCGAGGTAACCGGCGGCATCCATGGCGCCAACCGCCTGGGCGGCAACGCGCTTACCGATACCGTTGTGTTTGGCCGTATTGCCGGTGACAGCGCCTCTCAGGGCAAGTAATCCTTGAAAAGCCAAACCCGTCCGAAGTGGGTTCGAACGGGCACAGGGAGATGGAGCCTTGGCTTCATCTCCCTTTCTTCGTGGAGGAGGCGGCACGACGCTTCCGCCGCGCATCCATCTCCAAAGGAGCCATTATGCGTAATCGAAATGTGCTGATTCTTCTGTGCGCAGTGGCCGCAACCGGCCTTGTTCTTGCCGCCGCGCTGCTGTTGCCCCGTCAGGCCGCCCGGCCGGACGCCGGTGCGCCCGCCCTTACGCAAAGCGCCGCGCCTGCCCAGACGGTTTCCGTTCAGGCCACTGCCGCTCAGCCTACCGCCGTTCCCGCAAAGGCATACCTGCTTGTAAGCGTTAACGGCACAACCTATCAGCCCCTGCCGCTTTCCACGGAGGGCGATTATACCGTTACCCAGGGCAACGGTGCGGAAAACGTGATCCACGTTACCTCCGAGGGCGTAAGCATGAAATCCTCCACCTGCGACAATCAGGATTGTGTAAAGCAGGGGGAGGTAACCCTTGCCAACAAGGACGAGCGTATCCTGTCCAACATGATTATCTGCCTGCCCAATCAGGTGGTTTTGGAGCTGTACACCCCCGAGGAGCTGCTTGAGCTGCTCTACCCGCAGCAGGAGCCGTAAACGGTTTTTACACGCGTGTTTCGTTTTATTCGTCCGCCCCGCAAAGCGGCGTGCACCGCTCCTGTCCCCCGGGAGAATAGGCCTTTCCCCCATTGTAAAAAGCCCAGCCGGAGCTGGGCTTTTCGCTTGTCAAAATAAGCTTGGGAAGAAGCCGCTTTGCGTGGTGCTGCCCCGTCCGGGCTTTACCGAAGCTCAAACACGCCGTCCTCCAGCATGCGGATATCCGTGCTGTAGAAGCTGCTCAGAGCGTCCACCATGTACTGCACATCCTTCACACCGGCGGTTTCGTAGGCGGAGTGCATGGCCAGCTGCGCCAGACCGATATCCACCGTGTTCATGGAGGTGTGGGTGTTGGCAATGTTGCCCAGCGTGCTGCCACCCGGCATATCCGAGCGGTTGGCAAACTGCTGCACGGGTACGCCCGCCTTTTCGCACACGGCGCTGAAAAGCGCGCAGGAGACGGCGTCGGTGGTGTATTTCTGGTTGGCGTTGTGCTTGATCACCACGCCGCCGTTCATGAAGGTGCGGTTCTGCGCGTCGTATTTTTCGGGATGGTTGGGATGCACACAGTGCGCGTTGTCGGCGGATACCATCAGGCTGCTCACGATCAGCGCGCGCTTCTGGCTGTCGGTGGCGCCCAGCGCATCGCAGATGCGGGAGAGCACATCCTCCATAAAGGTGGAATTGGCGCCCTGCTTGGTGCTGCTGCCCACCTCCTCGTTATCAAACACGGCGCAAACGTTGATGTGGCTTTGCGCGCGGGTATGGACAAAGGCCTGCATGCTGGTCCAGGCGCATTCCAGGTCATCAATGCGGGGGCAGGAGAAAAACTCGTTCTCTGCGCCCCAGATGCTGCCGGGCATGCGGGTGTACAGGAACAGATCGGCGCTTACGATGTTTTCCGTCTGAGTGTCGCAGCACCGGGCCACCTCCTGCATCAGGCGGCCGGTTTCCACGCCCTGGGCATACAGGGGCAGAAGATCCGTTTGCGGGTTGTACTTGTAGCCGTCGTTAACCTCGCGGTTGAAATGGATGGGCATGTTGGGAATGAGCACCGCATCGCGGCCCAGATCCACCAGACGGGTTTCAAAGCCGCCGTCGGTTTTTACGATGGCGCGCCCCGCGATGGACAGCGGGCGGTCGAACCAGCTGGACAGGATCATACCGCCATAGCGCTCCACATTGAGGCGGATAAAATGCCCCGCGGCCGCGTCCTCGCTGTTGGGCTTCAGCTTGAAGACGGGGCTGTCGGAGTGGCTGGCCACAATCTGGAAATGGGACAGCCCGCACTCCGGCACGTCAAAGGCGATGACGGAGGACAGGTTGCGCGTAACGAAATAGCGCTGTCCGGGTACAAGCTGCCACTGGCCGCACTCGCTGAGCCGGGTGAAGCCGTTTTGCTCCAGCTGATCGCACAGGGCATGAACCGAGTGGAACGCGCTGGGAGACTGGCTGATGAAGGATAGGAACGAATGAACCATACGAACGCCTCCTGTTATTGCAATCGTGCTGTTTTTACCCCGCGGTCCGGGGATCAGCCCCGCGCCGGGGCGGTTGAATCCTGCTTTTCCAGCATGGGCTTCAGGTACTGGCCGGTATAGCTGGCCTCCACCCGGGCCACCTGTTCCGGGGTGCCCTCGCAAACCACGGTGCCGCCTCCGTCGCCGCCCTCGGGGCCCAGGTCGATGAGCCAGTCGGCGGTTTTGATCACGTCCAGATTGTGCTCAATCACCAGCACGCTGTTGCCACCGTCCACCAGCCGCTGCAAAACGCCGATCAGGCGGTTGACATCGTCCATGTGCAGGCCGGTGGTGGGCTCGTCCAGCAGGTACAGGGTGCGTCCCGTGGCGCGGCGGCTGAGCTCGGTGGCCAGCTTGATGCGCTGCGCCTCGCCGCCGGACAGCTGCGTGGAGGGCTGGCCCAGCTTGATGTAGTTCAGCCCCACATCATACAGCGTTTGCAGCTTTTTCACGATGGGCTGATGGTTTTCAAAAAAGCTCAGCGCTTCCTCCACCGTCATTTCCAGCACATCGTGGATGGATTTGCCGTTGTATTTCACATCCAGCGTTTCGCGGTTGTAGCGCGCGCCCTTGCAGGCGTCGCAGGGCACATAAATATCCGGCAGAAAATGCATTTCGATCTTTACCAGACCATCGCCCGAGCAGGCCTCGCAGCGGCCGCCCTTTACGTTGAAGGAGAAGCGGTTTTCCTTGTAGCCGCGCGCCTTGGCATCCGGCGTCATGGCGAACACCTTGCGGATCAGATCAAACAGGCCCGTATAGGTGGCCGGGTTGGAGCGCGGGGTGCGGCCGATGGGGCTTTGATCGATGGCGATGATCTTGTCCAGCTTTTCCACGCCCAGCATTTCGTCAAAGTGGCCGGGGCGGGTTTTGGCGCGGTTGAGCACGCGGGCCAGGTGCTTGTGCACAATTTCGTTGACCAGGCTGGATTTGCCGCTGCCGCTTACGCCGGTTACGCAGCAGAACACGCCCAGGGGAATGTCCACATCGATGTTTCGCAGGTTGTTTTCCCGGGCACCCTTCACGGTGAGGAAGCCCGTGGGCTTGCGGCGCTGCGCGGGCACGGGAATGCGCTTCCGGCCGCTCAGGTACTGGCCGGTGAGCGAGTTGGGATTACGAAGGATATCGTCAATCGTGCCCTCGGCCACAATATGGCCGCCGTGCACGCCCGCGCCGGGGCCGACGTCCACAATCCAGTCGGCGGCGTACATGGTATCCTCGTCGTGCTCCACAACGATGAGCGTGTTGCCCAGATCGCGCAGGCGCTTGAGGGTGGACAAAAGCTTGGCGTTATCCCGCTGGTGCAGGCCGATGGAGGGCTCGTCCAGGATGTAGAGCACGCCCATCAGGCTGGATCCGATCTGCGTGGCCAGACGAATGCGCTGTGCCTCGCCGCCGGAAAGGGTGGCTGCGGCGCGGGAAAGCGTCAGATAGCTGAGGCCCACGCTGTCCAGAAAGCCCAGGCGGCTGTCCAGCTCCTTCAGAATCTGCGCGGCGATGATGGCGCTGTTGCCCTCCAGCTGCAGGTTGTGCAGAAAGGCGCGCGCACGGCTCACGCTTAAATCGCACAGCTGGGCAATGTTCATGCCACCCACCGTAACGGCCAGCACCTCGGGCTTCAGCCGCCTGCCGTGGCAGGCGCGGCATTCATCGGTGATCATATATTCCTCGTAGGCAGCCCGCATGGCCTCGGAGGTGGTTTCGTTGTAGCGGCGGTTGAGCGAGGTGATGACGCCCTCAAAGGTGGTCTGGTACTGTCCGCTTCCGTGCGCGCCCTCGTACTCGATGGTAATCGCATCCTCCGAGCCGTAGAGCAGAATATCTATCACCTTTTTGGGCAGGTCGCGAACGGGCGTATCCAGCGAAAAACCGTATTTTTTGCTGAGCGCCTCAAAATAGGTGCGGGCCATGCTGTTTTTATCCGCCACATTCCAGGCCATGGCCTGCAACGCGCCCTGGTTGAGGCTGAGGCTGTCGTCAGGGATGATGGTTTCCTGCGTAATGCGCATAACCGTGCCCAGCCCGGCGCAGGAGGGACAGGCGCCAAACGGGCTGTTGAACGAGAACATACGGGGGCTGAGCTCCTCGATAGAGATGTTGCAGTCCGGGCAGGCATAGTTTTGTGAAAACAGCAGCGTTCCCCTGTCAAACAGATCCACCAGCACCAGCCCGCCGCTTTCTCTGGCAGCGGTCTCCATGCTGTCGGCCAGCCGCTGGCGGAATTCATCCGACGGGCGGATCACCAGACGGTCCACCACGATCTCGATATCATGCTTCAGCTTTTTATCCAGCGTGGGGCGCTCGTCCAGATCATACACCTCGCCATCGATGCGCACGCGCACATAGCCGCGCTTCTGCGCGTCGTCCATCAGCTTGGTGTGCTCGCCCTTGCGCTGGCGCACCACGGGCGCAAGCAGCTGCATGCGCTGCCCCTCGGGGTAGGCCATCACCTGCTCCACCATCTGGTCGATGGTCTGCTGCCGGATCTCGCGCCCGCATTTGGGACAGTGGGGAATGCCCACGCGCGCGTAGAGCAGGCGCAGGTAATCGTAAATCTCCGTAACCGTGCCCACGGTGGAGCGCGGGTTGCGCGCGGTGGTCTTTTGATCGATGGAGATGGCAGGACTCAGCCCCTCGATGGAGTCGATATCCGGCTTTTCCATCTGCCCCAGAAACATGCGGGCATAGCTGGACAGGCTTTCCACATAGCGGCGCTGGCCCTCGGCATAGATGGTGTCAAAGGCCAGGCTGGTTTTGCCCGAGCCGCTCAGCCCGGTAAACACCACCAGGCTGTTGCGGGGAATCTCGATGGTTACGTTTTTCAGGTTATGCTCGCGCGCGCCGCGAACAATGAGCTTGTCTTGCAAAGAAGGGGTTCTCCTTTCATCCGGGAAGGGGGCATTGGCCGCGCACAGGCGCGGCCAATCAGGCTGTCAATAAACCCTCTGGTAGGCGTCGGAGGGCCGCAGCCCTCCGACTCTTGTTCCGAGCCCAGCGACCTGTGC
>JAEDGL010000027.1 GCA_016297535.1 Clostridia bacterium
GAGCATTGGGGAAGGATTCCGCCAGTGATTCGTCCCCAACCAATAAAGGAGGCAAACACCCCAATGACCAAGTATGTGTACCTGTTCAAAGAGGGCAACGCCGGCATGCGCGAGCTGCTTGGCGGCAAGGGCGCCAACCTGGCCGAAATGACCGGTCTAGGCATGCCTGTGCCCCAGGGCTTCACCGTTACCACCGAAGCCTGCACCCGTTACTACACCGATGGTAAGGTGATTGGTCAGGATATCGTGGATCAGATTTTCGCGGCTCTGGCTGAAACCGAAAAGGTGGAAGGCAAGAAGTTTGGCGACGAAGAAAACCCCTTCCTGGTTTCCGTTCGTTCCGGTGCCCGCGCTTCCATGCCCGGCATGATGGATACCATCCTCAACCTGGGTTTGACGGATAAGGCTGTTGTGGGCCTGGCCAAGCTCACCAACAACGAGCACTTTGCCTACGATGCCTATCGCCGCTTTATCGCCATGTTCTCCGACGTTGTCATGGAGATTCCCAAGAGCAAGTTCGAGGCTGTTCTCGACGAGTTCAAGGAGAAGAAGGGCGTTAAGTACGACCGCGACCTGAGCGCCGACGATCTGAAGGAAGTCGTGATTCGCTTCAAGGCCATCTACAAGGAAGCCAAGGGCGTTGAGTTCCCGCAGGATCCCAAGGAACAGCTGATGGAAGCCGTCAAGGCCGTTTTCCGCAGCTGGGACAACCCCCGCGCAATCTACTACCGCCGCATGAACGATATCCCCGGCGACTGGGGCACTGCCGTTAACGTGCAGGCCATGGTCTTTGGCAACATGGGCGAAACCTCCGGTACCGGCGTTGCCTTCACCCGCAACCCCTCCACCGGCGAAAAGAAGCTGTATGGCGAGTACCTGCTCAATGCCCAGGGCGAGGACGTCGTGGCCGGCATTCGTACGCCCCAGCCCATCGCTCAGCTGGCTGAGCAGATGCCCGATGTGTACAAGCAGTTTGTAGACATCGCCGACAAGCTGGAAGCCCACTATCGCGACATGCAGGATATGGAGTACACCATCGAGCGTGGCAAGCTCTACATGCTGCAGACCCGCAACGGCAAGCGCACTGCGCAGGCCGCTCTGAAGATCGCCGTTGACCTGGTGGACGAGGGCGTTCTGTCCGAGGAAGAAGCGGTGCTGAAGGTTGAACCCAAGCAGCTTGACAGCCTGCTGCACCCCAATTTTGACGCTACCGAGCTCAAGAAGGCTCCCGTCATTGCCAAGGGCCTGCCCGCTTCCCCCGGTGCCGGCGCCGGCGCCATCTATTTCAGCGCCGAGGCTGCTGCCGAGCATGGCAAAGCCGGTGAAAAGGTTATCCTGGTCCGCAAGGAGACCACGCCCGAAGATATCGAAGGCATGGACTTCTCCCAGGCCATTCTGACCGCCTTTGGCGGCATGACCTCTCACGCTGCCGTTGTTGCCCGTGGCATGGGCCGCGCTGCCGTTGTTGGCTGCGGCGACCTCAAGTTCAACGAGGCCGATAACACCGTGACCATCGCTGGCAAGGTGTACAAGGAGGGCGACTGCATCTCCGTGGACGGCTCCACCGGCAATGTGTACGACGGTCTGGTTCCCACCGTGGAAGCCAGCATTTCCGGCGATTTCGCCCGCTTCATGGGCTGGGCCGACGCTGCCCGCACCCTGAGCGTGCGCACCAACGCCGATAATCCCCGCGACACCCTCAACGCCGTCAAGTTTGGCGCCGAAGGTATCGGCCTGTGCCGTACCGAGCATATGTTCTTCGAGAGCGACCGTATCGCCGCCGTGCGTGAAATGATCCTCTCCGATACCAAGGAACAGCGCGAAAAGGCTCTGGCCAAGATCCTGCCCATGCAGCAGGGTGACTTTGAGGCCATGTACAAGGCTCTGGAGGGCCGTCCCATGACCGTGCGCTACCTGGATCCGCCGCTGCATGAGTTTGTGCCCCATGTGGACATGAAGGACGAAATCGAAGAGCTGGCCAAGAACCTGGGCATCGCCGTGGACGAAGTGATCTACAAGATCAACGCCCTGCACGAGTCCAACCCCATGATGGGTCACCGCGGCTGCCGCCTGGCCATGACCTATCCCGAAATCGCCGAGATGCAGACCCGCGCCGTGCTGCAGGCCGCCATCAACGTGAAGAAGGAATGCGGCTACAACATTGTGCCCGAGATCATGATCCCGCTGGTTGGTTCCAAGAAGGAGCTGGCTTACGTCAAGTCCATCGTGGACGAGACCGCCAAGAAGGTCTTTGCCGAGCAGGGCATGGAGCTTGAATATCACGTTGGCACCATGATCGAAATCCCCCGCGCCGCCGTTACCGCCGATGAAATCGCTGAGGAAGCCGAGTTCTTCTCCTTCGGCACCAACGACCTCACCCAGATGACCTTCGGCTTCAGCCGCGACGACGCCGGCAAGTTCCTGGATGCCTACTACACCAACAAGGTCTTCGAGAGCGATCCCTTCGCCCGTCTGGATCAGGACGGCGTAGGCAAGCTGGTGAAGATGGCTGCCACCCTGGGCCGTCAGACCCGTCCCAACATCAAGCTGGGCATCTGCGGCGAGCACGGCGGCGATCCCTCCACCATCGAGTTCTGCCACAACGTTGGCCTGAACTACGTCAGCTGCTCTCCCTTCCGTGTTCCGATTGCCCGCCTGGCTGCTGCTCATGCTGCCATCAAGGCCAAGAAGAACTAAGCATACTGCTTGAATCCTCCGCTGCCCATAGCCATCCGGTTATGGGCAGCTTTTGGAATGAATCTGATTTTGGGAGGTTTTGATGATGAAGGATCCCAACTGCGGATATTGTGTACACGGCGAACCCCTTGCCGCTTTCGGCATCTACATCTGCGACCTGAGCGTAAGCTCCCTTTACCTGTTCAAGGAGCAGAGCCATCCCGGCCGCTGTATCGTGGCCTACAAGGATCATATCAGCGAAATCGTAAACATCAGCGATGAGGACCGCAATGCCTTTTTTGCCGATGTAAACCGTGCAGCCAAGGCCCTGCATGCGGCCTTCCACCCCGATAAAGTCAACTACGGCGCTTATGGCGATACCGGCTGTCACCTGCACTTCCACCTTGTTCCCAAGTACAAGGATGAGTACGAGTGGGGCGGCGTTTTCGCCATGAACCCCGGTCTGAAAAAGCTGACCGATGAGGAATATGCCGAGATGATTGAAAAGATCAAGGCAAATCTGTAAGAAAATACAAAACAACACCGCTCAGGCCAAAGGCTTTGAGCGGTGTTGTTTTGTAAACCAGTTTCGTCAAATCTGCTCAGCTTCGCTCCAATGATAGCGATGCAGTTTGATCCAGTACGTCACGCATACCGCCACGCCTGCAAAGCCCAGCAGCAGGAAAAACGCAGCTGCGCCGCTGCCTTTGCCAATGCCAAACAGCCCTGCCGCTACGCTGTCCGGCCGGGTCATGGCCATCAGCGGCTCAAACACATCGTCTACCATCCATCCGCCCAGCAAAAAGCCCAGCGGAATGGTGAAAAACTGAAGGGTGTTGCGGTAGCTGAACACGCGGCCCTGCATTTCGGGGGGGATGGTGGTTCGCAAAATAACATCCAGATTGGCGTTCATCATGGGAATGCTTACCCAGCCCAGAAAGCTGGCAACGCACCATACCGCCGGGGTACGGCTGAACGCCAGCATAAAATTTTCCGTGCTCATGGAAATCATCAGCGCAACGCATACCATGCGCACACGGTCCCTGGGTTTGGGAGACAGGGTAACGATAACGCTGCCAACAAGGGTGGCGATGCCCGCAAAGGACTGCACCAGGCCAAGTATGGTCTCTCCCCCATTGGGCACGCTGAGCAGGTAGGCAGGGAGCGCCGCATCATAAGCCGAAGCAACCAGATTGATCCACGCAAGGAAGAAGATCAGATGGAGGATCAACGGGTTTTGTCTGAGCCATCTGAGCCCCGCTTTGGCCGCGTTCAGCAGCTTTTCCTGCTCCGCTTCGCGCCTGGGCGGCTTAGGAATGCGGATGAACAGCAAGAGCGTGAAAAACGCAACCGCAAAGGTGATCAAATCCACCGCTACGATCACGCCCATGCCACCAAAGGCATAGATGGCGGATGCAATCACAGGGGTAAGAATGGTGTTGAGCGATGACGAGAAGGACCGAAGCCCGCTGGTCTTTTGATAGTATTCCGGCGGAGCCAGAAGCGTTTCCGCCACATCGCTTGCCGGGCGCTGTACGGTGTTCATCAATCCGTTCAGGGCATTAAGCACATACATATGCCACGGCGCAAGCCGTCCGGCTTGAAGCAGCGCCCATATGGCCAGCGTGCTGGCCGCAGCCAACGCATCGCATACCAGCATGGTCCGTTTTTTATCCCACCGGTCGCTGAGTGTACCGGCAAAGATACTCATGATCACATAGGGCGCGTAGGAGCACACCGACATCAACGCCGTTTTCAGCGCGGAGCCGCTGGTTTGATACAGCCACAAAACCAGTGCAAAGCTGGTCATGCCGCTGCCAAGACCGCTTAACGACTGCGTTGCCCACAAAAGCAGATAGTTTTTCAGTTCCCTGATTTCTTTTTTCATATTGACTTCGCTCCTTTGATTTTGTTGAAAAGATCAAATTTGCAAAGTCCGAGGACATGATCCATTTTTCTCTCCATGCACCGTCCTCAAACCTTGCATGGAGCGCCGGCAATGGCCAAAAACATAACGCTTTCTCCTTTCAATCCTTCCGTAGAATAAACCGTGCCGTTAGCACGCTTTGCCGTGTGTTTTGCTGCTTTTTCCAATGGGGCAGCCCTTCTGGAACCACGGAAAAGTGAGCGGCCAGACACAGGCGGCAAACATGACCACGATAAAGTAACGCAGCGCCTTGGCAATGGGATGGCCGCCGCAGAGGGTGTTCAACAGGGGCTTGGTGCCCTCCTTGAGCACCAGCACCAGCGCCAGCCCCAGCACCACCTTAAGAATCTGGGCAAAGGGCTTTGCCTGCGTTTGAAAACGGATATACTTGCGCTCGATCAGGCAGCTCAACAGCATGGCCGCGCTGCAGCCCATCAGCAGATAGCTGTTTTCAAGGCCATGCGTCAAATTGTATTCGTCGATTTCCGCAGGCCAGCGCGTTAGTTCCGTATACAGCACAAAGGCAACCGAAAGCGCAAACAGGGCGCCCATTGCGCCAATCATCCGCCCGGGCTTTTCATCGCCCTTTTCAAACAGCGGATAGAAGGCAAACACCATAACCGCGCCCATTACAAGCGCAACGCCCACATCCGCAGGCGTGTGCACCCCCAGATACATACGCGAGAGCGCCGTAAGCAGAATGAGTGCAACGCACACAATACGCACGGCCCTGTTGCGGCTGGCTCTGGCAGGACAGCCCAGCACCGTGGTTACATTTTGTGTATGCCCGCTGGGAAAGGAATAACCGGTTGCATCTGCGCGAGCGGCCTCCACAATGGTAAAGCCGGGATCGCGAACCCACGGACGCGGCACCCGGCAAGCCAGCTTGAGAAACTGATTGGCCAGCGTGCCAAAAAAGCCAACCGTCATCAGATAATAGCCGGTATGCTTGTTCACGCACCAAAAAACAACGATGGCCAGCACGATAAACAGCGTTTCGCTACCCAGATAGGTAACCGCCGAAAAGAAAGAATCCCAAAACGGGGTACGGATGCTTTCCAGCCAGTATAAAAATTGCATAGATTCCCCTCCACCCATGCTTGATATCGTTTTGCTTATCTTACCACAACGGGCACAAAATGGCAATTGCCTTCTTTCACGCACCTTCCCTGCATATGATCAAACAGCTTGCACATCCAGGGGGAGGTCATTTTCATGAAGGACGCCATCCAGCAACGCGCCTGCGATCTGGCATTATACATCATCAAACACAGGGCCACGGTACGCGCCGCCGCCAAACAGTTTGGCATATCCAAATCCACCGTGCACAAGGATGTAAAGGAACGCCTTAAGCATATCGATCCCGATTTGCATGCGCATGCCTGCCTGGTGCTTAGCTATAACAAAGCCGTGCGCCATCTGCGCGGCGGCGAGGCAACGCGCCGCAAGTATCAAATGCGCTGATGAAGCTGCCTTTGCAATAGGCAAAAGAAGGATTTTACGCACTTATGACGAATTTATTTCAGTATGACGTATTTGTTACGTCTGTAAAACGCGCAAATGCGTAATGGGAAAAAAGGAGCATGGTTAAATGGCAAGTATCAGCGATATCGGGATCGATCTTGGCACATCGCAGATCCTGATTTACATGAAGGGCAAAGGCATCATTCTGCGCGAGCCCACCGTTGTGGCCATTGACCGTGATACACGCAATGTACTGGCTTACGGGGATGAGGCGCGCCGCATGATCGGCCGCACGCCTGGCAGTATTCTGGCCATCCGTCCCCTGCGCGACGGCGTCATTTCCGATTACGATCTGGTGAGCTATATGCTCAAATCCTTTGTAACCAAGGCCATCGGCAAGCATCTCTTTGCCAGGCCGCACGCCATTCTGGCGCTACCAACCTCGGTAAACGAGATGGAAAAGCGCTCCCTGATCTCCACCATGTTTAACGCCGGCATGCACCGCACGCAGCTGCTCAACCGCTCGCTGGCCGCGGCGCTTGGCGCAGGCCTGCCCATGGACGAAGCATACGGCGCGATGATTGTGGATATCAGCGCGGGCGTAACGGATATTGCGGTTCTATCTTTTGGCAAGGTCGTTGTCAGCGACTGTGCCAAAGTAGGCGGCGATCGGTTTGATGACGCCATCATCCGCCATCTTCGCCGCAAGCATAACCTGTTGATTGGCGATCGCACGGCGGAAGAACTGAAGATCAACATCGGGTCCGCCATTCCGCGCGTGGAGCAGCTTTTTATGGAAGTAACCGGCCGCAACCTGATCACCGGCCTGCCCAAAACCATGCGCATTACCAGCGACGACATCACCGAAGCCATTGACGAACCCCTGCAGCAGCTGATCGAGAGCATCCACGGCGTGCTGGAGCACACCCCTGCTGAGCTTGCCGCCGATATCTTTGAATACGGCATTCTGCTGTCCGGCGGCGGTGCAGAGCTGTTTGGACTGTGCGAGGCCATTTCCGAAGCGCTGAAAGTTCCCTGCTCCTGCGCCGAGGATCCGCAGACCAACGTGGTCATGGGCTGTGGACGAGCGTTGGAAAACAAACGCGATCTGGCCCAGTTTTTGGATGATGGAAGAAGAAGACGGTAAGACATCAAAAGCCGCCGGAGCATTGAGCGCTCCGGCGGCTTTTCAGATCGTCGAAAAAGCTCGCCTACGGCGATCTTTTCCGCCGGGAATGCACCATTTGCCTACTCGCCTACGGCTCGCCGGGCGGCAAATGGTGTAAGGAAAGCCTTGCTGCGCAAGGCAACCGAGCCCACCGCACATGTCGCTGGGCTCGGAACAAGAGTCGGAGGGCTGCGGCCCTCCGACTCCTCCCAGAGGGTTTATCGACAGTCTGAAAGCCGCCGGAACACTCAATGCTCCGGCGGTTTTGAATGAGGGTTTTTATTGGCTCAGGCGTTCCTTGAGCAGGAGAATGGCTTCCTCATACCCGGCAAAACCCTTTCCCTTGATCTGCGCAATGCAGGCCATGGCGGGATAGCTGTGACGGCGGAAAGGTTCCCGCTCGTTGATATCGCTCAGATGTACTTCCACCGCAGGAAGATTGACCGCCTTGAGCGCATCCAGAATGGCTACGCTTGTGTGAGTGTAAGCCGCGGGGTTAATGACAATGCCGTCCGCTCTGCCGTACGCGCTCTGAATCAGATCCACCAGCACGCCCTCGTGATTGCTTTGATAGCACTCCACCTCAATGTTTTCGCGGTTGCACACCTCTTTAATATAGGCGATCAGCGCATCAAAATTGCGCTCTCCATAGATGCCCGGCTCGCGGATGCCCAGCATGTTCAGGTTAGGACCGTTCAGCACAAAGAGCTTCATCAAATGCCTCCTTAATGGTTTGCACACATGCATCGATGGTGCTGTGATTGGCAAAGCATGCGTCCTGGCAGGCTTCATACATGGGTTTTCTTTGCTGCCACATTTCCCTGAGCACATCGCGGCTTTGTGAAAGCGGTCTGCCCTCCATGGACAGACTGTCCAGGTCGCGGGTGATGTGCGCCACATAGCCGTTCATGCGCAGATATTTGCGGTTCATGGGATCCTTCACAGCACCTCCGCCGGCCACCAGCACATTGCCGCCGATGCTTCCAAAGCGCTGCACCTGCTCGCTTTCCCGTTTGCGAAAGCCTGCTTCGCCTTCCCTGGCAAAAATATCGGAAATGGAAGCGCCTGCAGCCTTCTCAATTTCCGTGTCAAGATCCACCAGTGGCATGTTCAGCCTCTGCGCCAGCTTTTCTCCAATGGTGCTTTTTCCGCTGCCCGGCATGCCGATGAGCACAAGGTTGGTAACGCTTCTGCGAAGGGAGCGTTCGGCATGAATTACGCGTTGGCGCTCCACAGGCCTGCCCTCAAAAATCTCACAGGCAAGCACACCCTGATAAATGAGCATGCTCAGCCCTCCCTCGCAGGGAATACCCAGTTCCTGCGCCTGCATCAACAGCTGGGTACGCAGAGGGTTGTACACCACATCCAATACGCCCTGAAGATGCGGAAAATCCCGTAAATCCACCGCCTGCGCATGAGGATTGGGATACATGCCCAGTGGCGTTGTGTTAATCAGATACGCCGCGTCCTGATGCAAAAAAAGATTTTCATAATTGTTTTCTCCCTTTCGGGATACTACCACAGGAGTGCCGCCGTGTTCGCGTACCACATCGCAGGCGGTCAGGCAGGTGCCGCCGCTGCCCAGCACAAGCGTTTTTTTACCGCGAAAATCCATTCCAGCGCGGCGCGCCATTTCCATCATACCGTACGCGTCGGTGTTATCGCCGTACAGACTGCCGTCCGCCCGGCGTACGATGGTGTTAACCGCACCGATGCGTTTCGCCGTTTCGCCAATCTCCTGCAAGTACGGAATCACCGTTTTTTTATACGGAATAGTTACGTTGATGCCGTCAAAGCTGCCCTCGCGCATAAACGCATCCACCTTGTCCGGGGGCATGGGCCAAAGGTCGTAGCGGTAATCCGCCAGAAAACCATGCAGCGTTTTGGAATGGCTGTGTCCCAGACGCTCGCCGATCAGACCATACTGTTTCATTGCTCTGCCTCAGATTTCAGAATAGCTGCCAAGATAGGTAAACGTTTCGGGCCCTGCATCCAGCTCGCTCAGCAGCTGCAGCGCGGCTTCGTCATACACGGATGCATCCAGATCAAAGTAAAACATAAATTCAAAATCCGTACCGGCAAGCGGACGGCTTTCCAGCTTGGTAAGGTTAAGCCCCAGCGCGGAAAATTTGGCGATCATGTTGTAGAGCGCTCCGGGTTTATGCTGCACGTTCAGCATCAGGCTGATCTTGTTGGCGCCGGGGTAGATTTCCAGCTGCTTGGCTATGCAGATGAAACGGGTAAAGTTGCTGTCGCTGTTGCAGATATCACTGCTTACCACGCGCAGGCCATAAAGCGCGGCGCATACCGGCGCAGAAATAGCGGCTACGTCGCGGCGTTCGCTTTTGCTCACCATTTGCGCCGCCATGGCGGTGTTTTCGCATACGGTGATCTTTACATCCTTGAGGGTTTTCAAAAACTGGCTGCACTGGCCAATCGCCTGTTCATGGCTGAAAATTTCCCGGATATCTTCCAGCTGCACGCCTGGCTTGGCAAGCAGCCGGTGGTTGATCTTGAGCCTTGTAGCCCGCACAATGTAAAAGCGGTGCTTGCGCATCAAATCGTACACTTCGGTCACGGAACCGTGGGAGCTGTTTTCAATGGGCAGCACGCCGTATTCGCAAAGCCCGCTTTCAATGGCCTGAAACACGCCCTCAAAGCGTTTGAAATACACAATATTGGGCAGATCAAACAGCTTGTCGCAGGCCTGCTGGCTATACGCGCCCTCCACGCCCTGACAGGCCACCACCGCCTTTTTGGGAAACAGGCTGGAGGTATTCTCAATGGCCTTTGCAATGTGATTGGTGATTTCGGAGCCCTGCGTGATATACCGCTGCTGATAGCTGCGGCTAAGGTCAAACAGAGTGTTGTACAATAGCTTTACATACATCGCCATGTCTTCGCTGACGGCGGCAGTCTGTTTGTCCAGCACTGCGCGCTCGCGGGCCGGATCAAACACCGGCAACCCGTTTTCCTTTTTGTATTTGGCAATTTCCAGCGCAACCTTCATTCTGGCATCAAAGTTTTGAACCAGCTGTTCATCAATGATGTTGATCTGCCTGCGCAGTTCTTGAATATCCATGAAACATCAGCCTTTCTGTGTCCATTGCATCACTCGTGAATAGCGCTCTCAATCAACGCGGGCAGATCGGAAACGTGCATCTGATGCAGCCTGCAATCACCAATCGCATGTGGCAGCACATATGTAATGCTGCCGCCCGCGCGTTTTTTATCCGACAGGGCAACCGCGCAAAGCTCCTGCGCCGTAAAGGGCGCGTCAACCGGCAGATGGTTGGATAGGAGTGCGGCCTTCAGCCGTGGAAGAACCTCCGCGCCGCAAAAGCCAAGGCGCTCGGACATGCGGGCGGCGTACACCATGCCTATGGCAACCGCATGCCCATGGCTGATGGAAAAGCCGCTGCACGTTTCGATGGCATGCCCCAGCGTATGGCCCAGATTGAGCAGCTGGCGGCTGCCGGTATCGCGCTCGTCCTCCTCCACCAGCTTTGCCTTGGCGCGAACGCTGGTTTCGATCACAGGCACGATCTGGTCATGCCATTTGCCGTTTTGGAGCAGGTCAAACAGCGGTTCATTGTTCAGCACGCCATACTTGATGATTTCCGCCACGCCATCCGCAAGGATTTCGGGCGTAAGCGTCCACAGCGTATCGGGATCGCACAGCACCGTACAGGGCTGATAAAACGCTCCCACCAGATTTTTGCCTGCGGGCAGATTGACCGCCGTTTTCCCGCCCACGCTGCTATCCACCATGGCCAGCAAAGTGGTGGGAATTTGCATAAAGGGAATGCCACGCAGGTAGCAGGCGGCCGCAAAGCCGGCCATATCCCCCACCACGCCGCCGCCAAGCGCAACAATCACATCCGCTCGCGTCAGCTGATTCTGGGCAAGAAAGGCAAGCAGATTTCCCCATATCATCAGGTTTTTGCTGGCCTCGCCATGCGCAATGGCATAGCGGCAAACCGTAAATCCCGCTTTTTCTAGGCTGATGTGCACCTGCTCCCCATACAGGCCATCCACACGGTCATCCGTCAGGATGGCGGCCTTGCAGGTACGGCCCAGCGCATTTTTGAGGGTTTCGCCCGCCTCGTCAAGCATTCCACGCTCGATGTACACATCGTAGGGCTTTCCGGCCGCAACATGCACGGTTTTCACGGTTCGTCACCCTTTCGATCCACAATCTCCTTGCGCTCGGTCCCCTCCTGCAAAAGCTGGTGCATGCGGTCCGCATCGGCGTTTGCCAGGGCTTCGCGATATTCGTTCAGGTGTGCAATCAGCGCATCCAGCTCTCCCAGCAGCGGTTCGCGGTTGAACATAAACAGCTCCGTCCACATTCTGGGGCTCAGGCGCGCTACGCGGGTCATATCCCGAAAGCTGCCCGCCGAAAAGCCATGGTGCTCCATCGCCTCCGGGCTTTTGACATATGCGCTGGATACCACATGCGCCAACTGGCTGGTATAGCCAATCACACGGTCATGCTCCTCCGGCGTAGTCATGACCACCTTGCCAAAGCCCAGTTCGCGGAAAAAGTGCTTGAGCTCCGCCAATGTTTGTATGGTTGCGCCCTGCGGCGGCGTAAGAATCATGGACGCGTTCTGAAACAGATTGGCGGATGCATGGTCAAAGCCGGAATATTCTATACCCGCCATGGGGTGTCCGCCCACAAACAGAAAGCCGTTCTCCGCAGCCACCTGAAACAGCGGTCCGCATACCGCACGCTTAACGCCGCACAGATCAATCACCGTAGCGCCTTTGCGGATGAGACCGGCGTTTTCCGTTACGTAATCAATGGCGGTCTGGGGCCAGGTGGCAATCAGCACCATATCGCAGATGGAAAGGCGCTCCGGGGTCAGCTCGGCGTCGATGGCTTCCAGAAGCCGGGCCTTCATCACAACCTGCGGATTGATATCGCAGCCCAGAACGGTATGCTGGGACATGTGCTTTTTGATGGTTTTGGCAATGGAGCCACCAATCAACCCCAGACCAATAACAGCAATGTTCATTTTCAGACCTCCTTGGGCGCCTTGAAGGCATGTGGCAGAATGGCGTTAACCGACTGCATCACATCGTCAAAGGCTTCGGGTGTGAGGGACTGCGCGCCATCGCACAGAGCGCTCTTGGGATCGTTGTGCACTTCAATCATCAAACCGTCCGCACCACAGGCGGTAGCCGCCATGGCCAGGGGCTTGACCATCCAGGAAATGCCGGTTGCATGGCTGGGGTCTACAATCACCGGCAGATGCGTCAGCTTTTTAAGCATCGGTACAGCGGAAAGATCAAGGGTATTGCGGGTGGCGGTTTCAAAGGTGCGGATGCCGCGCTCGCACAGGATGACCTGATGATTGCCTCCGGCCATCACGTATTCCGCGCTCATCAGCAGCTCCTGCAGGGTGTTGGCAAGGCCGCGCTTGATAAGAATCGGCTTTCCGGTATGGCCCAGCTCCTTGAGCAGTTCAAAGTTCTGCATGTTGCGCGCGCCTACCTGAATCACATCTACCTCGTCAAACAGCTCCAGCTGGCTCAGATCCATGATTTCCGTTACCACGGGAAGGCCGGTCATACGCTTGGCCTTGAGCAAAAGCTCAAGCCCGTGCCCGCGCAGGCCCTGGAATGCGTACGGAGAAGTACGCGGCTTGAACGCGCCGCCGCGCAGCATGGTTGCGCCGGAGGCCTTGACCGCCTGCGCAACCGCACAGATCTGCTCCTCGCTTTCAATGCTGCAGGGACCGGCGATCACGCTGAATACCCCGCCGCCCAGCTGCGTTTGGCCCACCGGTATGACGGTGTCATCCTCATGGAATTTTCGGTTGGCGTTTTTGTAGGGCTCCTGCACGCGCTTGACGTCTGCCACAATATCCAAAGCCCTCAACAGGTCGATATCCACAGCGGAGGTATCACCCACAAGGCCAAGAATGGTATGCGTTTTGCCTTCGGTGGGGTGTACGCTGATATTCATGCTTTCCAGCCAACCCATCAGATTTTTCAGCTGTTTCTCATCCGGGTTTTTCTTCAAAATAACGATCATGATTCTGCCTCCTCCAAAATTGCGTTTCAATGAAAAAACCCTCGCGGCATTGGCCGCGAGGGTTTTGGTTCATCGAAAGGATGATCACTCACACAGCACAACGCAAAAGAGCCTTACGCATAAACGTAAAGCTAAAGTAATAAAAGAAGAAGGACGAAACCGTGGCGTACTGTCTGCTCATCTCAATCCCTCCTCCTTCTTTCTGTGCTTGTTGGAAGCATAACACCAACAAGCGGCCGTTGTCAATGCCTATGCGGCAAAAAACAACGAAAAACCAACCGCCAATTCATTCCAGCATTCGTTTTACGGTAAGGCTGGCGGCTTTCACGGCGTTTCGGCGCGCCCCTGCGCTTACCAGCTCATCCACCGCCTCACGCAGGCTGAGGCCGCGCACAAGCCCATCGAACAACTGGGCTTCCAGCGAAAGTGCGCTTTGCTGCGCCTGCGGCTGAGGAATATCCTCCGCCGCCCACTGCAGGGCAATGCAGTATTCGCCCTTTTCCGCCTTGGGATTGCCCTCAAGCTGCGCAAGAACCGCCGAAACCGTGCCGCGCACCGTTTTTTCGTATTTCTTGGTCAGATCGCAGCTGGCGCTGACGAGCGTGTTGGGCAACACATCCTGAACCGTGCGCAGCAAATCCACCACACGGTGGGGGGATTCGTGCACAACGCCAATTTTGGAACGCATCGCCATATCCAGCAGCTTTTCCTTCAGCTCGTTTTTCTGCCGGGGCAAAAAGCCGAAAAAGGTAAACTCCGTCACGTCCATCCCGCTTACGCTGAGGGCGGATGCCATGGCTGTGGGGCCGGGAACTGCCACCACCTCGATGCCCGCCCGGATCGCCTCGGCTGTGAGGATGCTGCCCGGATCGCTGATACAGGGCGTACCGGCATCGGTGGTAACCGCCACATCGATGTCCTCGGTCACCATCCGTTCCACAATCTGTGCAGCCTTGCTGCGCTCGTTGTGCTCATGGCAGCTGGTTAGCGGCGTATGGATGTCAAAGGCGCTGAGCAGCTTCTGGGTGACGCGGGTATCCTCCGCAGCGATGAGAGAAACGCTTTGCAGCGTCTGGATGGCACGGGGCGTCATATCGCCCAGATTGCCGATGGGCGTGGCCACAACGTACAAGGTGGGCATGGTTACACCTCCTGCTTTTTTTCAAACACGCGCAGCTTGGCGCTGCGGGCGCGGGGGTTCTCGTCGGTTTCCTGCCTTCCGGGTTTCACCGCTCCGCCGGCCAGCGCCCTGCCCAGCGGCTTTTTGCCGCATACGCACACGGGCATTTTAGGCGGACAGGTGCAGGGGTTTTGCAGCCTGCGGAAGGTATTTTTGGTGATCCGATCCTCCAGCGAATGAAAGGTGATCACCAGCAGCCTTCCGCCGGGAGCCAGCAGATCCACAAAATCGCACAGCGCCTGCTCCAGCGGCGCCAGCTCGTCATTAAGCGCGATACGTACCGCCTGAAAGGTTCGCCGCGCGGGATGCCCCTCATCCTTCCGGCGCACGGCTTTGGGGATGGCAGCATCCACCACAGCCACCAGATCGCCGGTGGTAAGAATGGGCTTTTGGGCCCGCTTTTCGGCAAAAACCTGCGCGATGCGTGCCGCCCATTTTTCCTCGCCATACTCGGTCAGGATGCGTCGAAACTCGTTTGGATCGATATGCGCCAGATACTCGGCTGCCGTAATGCCCTGGGATTTGTCCATGCGCATGTCCAGCGGCGCATCCTCATGATAGCTGAAGCCCCTTCCGCCCTCGTCCAGCTGATGGGAACTGACCCCAAGATCCAGCAGGGCGCCGTCGAGCGCAGGCGCGCCCGCTTCGGCAAGCAGTTTCTTTGCATCGTGAAAGTTTCCGTGAATCGCCCGGAAGCCCGGATAGTGCTTCAGCCTTTCGGAAGCGGCGGCGATGGCTTCCGGATCGCGGTCAATTCCATACAGCCTTGCGCTGCCGCCGGACAGGCGCAAAATTCCCTCGCTGTGTCCGCCGCCGCCAAGGGTGCCATCGGCATATACCCCGTCGGGCTGCGGGGTGATCCATTCCATTACCTCGTCAAACAGGACGGGGACATGGTGAAATTGCATCGTCATTTTTCCTCCAAGGGTGCAAGCCCCAGCGCATCCACCAGAAAGTGGATCCACGCTTTGCGCGCCTTGCCGGTCAGGGAAGGCTTGAGCTCCACGCCCTCCTCCAGAAAAGAGGTTTCGTCAAATTCCATGGAAATCGAATCCAGCGGCCAGCCGGGGCGGCGCTTGTTCACCGGCTGATCCACCATCCAGAAGGCGCTCTGGCGCGCATGCACCTTGCTTTTCTGGAACGAGGTTACCCCCTGCGGGGTCTTTACGGCAAAACCATCCAGATAGTAGGCCATCACCTTGCCACCAAGGGAATGCACCAGATCGCAGTAGTATTCGATCATTTCCTCATCATCCAGCCGCTTCCCGTTTGGCGTGCGAATGTGCAGCCCGGGCTGGCGCGGATCATCAAGGGCAAGGGCGTCAAAATACAATCCTGCGTCGTTGCCAATCACGTAGTCGGCATACTTGCCGTAAAACGCGGCCTTGATGGCTGCGTTTTCGCCGGGATTGGCCCCGGTCTCCGTGGGTTCATCGGTAATTCCAAGGTCGGTCAGGCTTACAAGCTCCGCATCGTAGCCGGAAAGAGCCTCCTGAAACATTTTGAGCTTGGCAGGATTGGTTGTGCCGATCAGAACCTTCATAGACGAAGCTCCATTCTCATGTGATAAACGGATTCTGTTTTCGTCAGATCCAATGGTCCCCGTTTCCACGCATTCGCATGGAAACGGGGAATTGGTCCTGTTTGGTTTAGCCTTTCAGATCCGCGATACGGGCCTGCAGGGAACCCAGCATGCTTTCGTTGGTGGCAAGCTTGGCCTTTTCGGCCTCCACCAGCTGAGCAGGTGCCTTGCCCAGGAAGCCTGGGTTATTCAGCTTTCCACGGGCACGGGCAATTTCGCTTTCCAGATTCTTGAGTTCTTTTTCCAGACGGGCGATTTCCTTGCCGATATCCACCAGATCGCCCAGCGGAATGCGGATTTCACCGGCGGCGCACACGGCGCTTACAACCTTTTCACCCGCAAGGGCATCCTTGCCGCCCAGCGCCACCTCGCTGGCATAGGCCAGGCGCTGCAGATACGGGCCCGCGATGGAGAGCGTTGCTTCCCAGCCGGTTTCCGGAATCAGCACCACATGGGTGCGCCTGCCCGCCTGCACGTTCATTTCGGCGCGCAGGTTGCGAATGGCACGGATGATATCCATCAGCCCGGTCATCTGGGCTTCCTCGGCCTCATACGCATAGTCGGGCCTGATTTCCGGCCAGCGGGCGGTGATCAGCATTCCCTCATGACCGGGCAGATGCTGGTACACCTCCTCGGTAAGGTAGGGCATGAAGGGATGCAGCAGCTTGAGAATGCTTTCCAGCACATAGAGCAGCACGCCGCGCACGTTGTTCTTCTGCTCGGGATCATCGCCCATCAGGCGGCCCTTGGACAGCTCGATGTACCAGTCGCAGAACTCGCTCCAGGCAAAATCGTAGATGTTCTGGGCGGCAATGCCAAAGTCGCCATCCTCCATGTGTGCGGAAACCTCGGCAATCACCCGGTTCAACCGACTCAGGATCCACTTGTCGGGCAGCTGCAGCTTCTGGGGATCAATCTCCTCGCGGGTTTGCGTGTTCATGAGCACGAAGCGGCTGGCGTTCCAGATTTTGTTGGCAAAGTTGCGGGCGCTTTCCACCTTTTCATCGGAATAGCGGGTATCGTTTCCGGGGCTTACGCCCATGGCCAGCGAGAAGCGCAGCGCATCCGCGCCATACTTATCGATAATCTCCAGGGGGTCCACGCCGTTACCCAGGCTCTTGGACATCTTGCGCCCCTGCTCATCACGCACAAGGCCGTGAATCAGCACGGTTTTGAAGGGAGTTTCCCCCATCTCCTCCACGCCGCAGGTAATCATGCGGCTTACCCAGAAGGTGATGATGTCATAGCCGGTCACCAGCACATCGGTGGGATAGAAATACTTGAGATCCTCGGTATTGTCCGGCCAGCCCAGCGTGGAGAAGGGCCACAGAGCGGAGGAGAACCAGGTATCCAGCACATCCTCATCCTGATGGATATGGGTGCTGCCGCACTTGGAGCAGCAGGTGGGATCCTCACGCCGCACCATCATCTCGCCGCAGTCCTCGCAGTACCACACAGGAATGCGGTGTCCCCACCACAGCTGGCGGCTGATGCACCAGTCGCGGATGTTTTCCATCCAGTTCATGTACTGCTTGGAAAAGCGCTCCGGCACAAACTGGGTTTTGCCGCTGGTAACAGCCTCGATGGCGGGCTTGGCAAGGGGTTTCATATCCACAAACCACTGCTTGGACACCATGGGCTCGATCACGGTTTTGGAGTGGCGGTAGCACACGCCAACCTCGTGCTTGATGGGCTCCACTTCCTTCAGCAGCCCAAGCTCCGTTAGATCGGCCACAATGGCCTTGCGGGCCTCTGTGGTGGTCATGCCGGCATATTTGCCGCAATCCAGCACCTCGGGCTCGTTCTTGGTAGCCTTGCCGGAGGCCAGCAGCTCGTCGGCAGCCGCCTTGTCGGCAGCGCCGGTCATGCGGCCGTCATAGGTAAACACGCGCACCAGAGGCAGATCGTGACGTTGGCCCACCTCATAGTCGTTGGGATCGTGCGCGGGAGTAATTTTCACCACGCCGGTGCCCTTTTCCATATCGGCATGCTCATCGCACACAATCGGAATTTCCTTGTTGATCAGGGGCAGAATCACGTGGCAGCCATGCAGATGGGTATAGCGGGGATCACTTGGATTGATGGCCACAGCGGTATCGCCCAGCATGGTTTCGGGACGGGTGGTGGCCAGCTCCAGCATTTCACCCGTCTCCTTTACCGGATAGAGCAGATGCCAGAAATGGCCGTCCATCTCCTTGTGCTCCACCTCCGCATCGGAAATGGCGGACTGGCAATCCGGGCACCAGTTGATGAGCCGGTTGCCGCGATAAATCAGTTTTTTCTCGTACAGACGGCAGAAGGTTTCACGCACGGCTTTGGAGCAGCCCTCATCCATGGTAAAGCGCTCACGGCTCCAGTCGCAGCTTACGCCCATGCGGCGCTGCTGATTAACGATGCGGCCGCCATATTCCTTTTTCCACGCCCAGGCGCGTTCGAGGAATTTTTCACGACCAAGGCTCTCCTTGGTAAGGCCTTCCTTGGCCATGGCCTCCACAATTTTGACTTCGGTGGCAATGGCGGCGTGATCGGTGCCGGGCAGCCACAGGGTGGGATCGCCCTTCATGCGGTGATAGCGGATCGGCGCATCCTGCAATGTGCAGTCCATGGCGTGACCCATGTGCAGCTGGCCGGTAATATTGGGCGGGGGCATCACGATGGTAAAGGGCTTTTTGCCCTCCACGCGCCTGGCGGTAAAGGCGCCGCTTTCCTCCCACATTTTGTACAGCTTATCCTCAATCGCCTGAGGATTATACACTTTTTCCATTTCAAATTCCATTGTATTCACTCCCTATCTGGCGGATGGTTTACAATCCGGGAAAAACGTCCAGCAGAATGGCAGCGCCAAGCAGGGCTATCATCAGCCCCGCGATGCGGACCGCCACGCAGAGGCGCTCGCTTTTACACAGCCGCCTGGCCTGCGTAGCCGTGACCGCGCCCAGCGCAAGGAGCAGCACACCGGGAATACTGAGTTTGGAGAGCACCTTTTGCCAGTTCATACAAGCACCTCCTTTGCAAAGCCTGCAGGCTTCTTAGTTTTTGGGAATCAGTACCTCCACGCCGCCCATATAGGGACGGAGCGCCTCGGGAATTTTGACAGAGCCGTCCTCGCACAGGTTGTTCTCCAGGAAGGCGATCAGCATGCGGGGCGGAGCCACCACGGTGTTGTTGAGGGTATGAGCCAGGTATTTTTTGCCGTTGTCATTGATGCGGATGCGCAGGCGGCGGGCCTGAGCGTCGCCCAGGTTGGAGCAGCTGCCCACCTCAAAGTACTTCTTCTGACGGGGAGACCAGGCTTCCACATCGCAGGATTTTACCTTGAGATCAGCCAGATCGCCGGAGCAGCATTCCAGCGTGCGTACCGGGATATCCATGGAGCGGAACAGATCGACGGTATTCTGCCACAGCTTGTCATACCACATCTTGGAATCCTCAGGCTTGCAGACCACGATCATTTCCTGCTTTTCAAACTGATGAATGCGGTACACGCCGCGCTCCTCAATGCCATGGGCGCCCTTTTCCTTGCGGAAGCAGGGGGAATAGCTGGTAAGCGTTTGCGGAAGCTGCTCAGCCGGAATGATCTGATCGATGAACTTGCCAATCATGGAATGCTCGGAGGTGCCGATAAGGTAAAGATCCTCGCCCTCGATTTTGTACATCATGGCTTCCATTTCGGCAAAGCTCATCACGCCGGTAACCACGTCCGAACGGATCATGAAGGGCGGAATGCAATAGGTAAAGCCGCGATTGATCATAAAATCGCGCGCATAGGCAATAACGGCGGAGTGCAGGCGGGCGATATCCCCCATCAGATAATAGAAGCCATTGCCGGCCACGCGGCGGGCAGAATCCAGATCGATGCCGTTGAAGCGCTCCATGATATCGGTATGATAGGGCACCTCAAAGGCAGGTACCACAGGCTCGCCGTATTTCTGGATTTCAACATTCTGGCTGTCATCCTTGCCAATGGGCACGGAAGGATCGATGATGTTGGGGATTTTCATCATGATCTGCTTGATCTGCTCAGCCAGCTCAGCTTCCTTGGCCTCGCACTCGGCCAAACGGGCGGACTGCTCGTTTACCTGCTGCTTAACGGCCTCGGCCTCTTCCTTCTGCCCCTTGGCCATCAAGCCCCCAATCTGCTTGGAAAGCTTGTTGCGGTTGGCGCGCAGGGTATCGGCTTCCAGGATGATGGCGCGGTTTTCGGCATCCAGCGCGATCACCTCATCCACCAGCGGCAGCTTGTGATCCTGGAACTTGTTCCTGATATTCTGTCGCACTACATCAGGGTTTTCGCGAAGGAATTTGATATCGATCATTGTGGGTTATCTCTCCTTTTTGTGATGGTAAAGAACCGCCGCCCAAAGGCGCCTGGTCCTGGTCTGGTTGAAAACAAAAAAGCCCTCCCATCCGTAAAGGACGGAGCAGCTCCGTGGTACCACCTTCATTTACGGCCGGTTCGACCGCCTCTTGACGCTGTAACGTGCGCACACGGCAGAACTAACAGGCTTTCTCTCCCGCTTCATCCCGCGCTCTCCCAGGCGACCTTCCGCTTTGAGCCGTGCCGGATCGTCTTGCAGCCGATGAACGATCCTCTCTTGGGCAGCTGTGGAGCGTACTCCTCCTGTTCAGCGAGCTTAAACGACGAGGCCGCCTGAACCCTTCAAGCAGCCTCATCGCATAACGAAGAAAACGTTCTTACGCATTCTCCTTCTCGGTCATATCGATGACCTGAACGCCGTTGTAATAACCGCAGTTCTTGCAAACGCGGTGGGCCAGCTTCTTTTCGTGGCACTGGGGGCACT
>JAEDGL010000028.1 GCA_016297535.1 Clostridia bacterium
AATATAATATGATAAAAGGTTTCTCCTGTGCATATGACGCACGGGAGAAACCTTTTTGTCTTTTTCATTTGCTGCCATAAGGGGGAAAACCCCGTCACAGACCCGGTTTCAGCACGACCTTCAGGGATTCGCTGCTCATCTGCATGAGAATGGCGTCCTTCAGCCGGGACAGGGGATAGGCATGCGTGATGATCTCTTTCAGACGAATGCTGCCGCTGTTGATCAGGGCTACCGCGCGCGCCTGGGTATCCGGGTTGATCATGGAGCCGAGAACCGTCAGCTCCTTCTGATAGACAGCCATCAAATCAAGCGGATGCGTGGTGTACGGCTTAGGCACGCTGAACAGCAGCACCGAGGTTCCCCGTTTGGCCGCTTCAAATGCCTGCTGCACGGCAAGCGTATTGCCAACGCATTCAATCACCGCATCCACGCCCGGAACGCCCAGACAGGCCTCTATCCGCTCCGCCAGGTTTTCATGTACAGGATCAACGGTCAGATCCGCTCCCAGCTGCCTGGCGATTTCGCGGCGCATGGCGACAGGTTCGCTGACGATCACCCGGGACGCGCCGCTCAGCTTTGCCAGCTGCAGCATCAGCAGGCCGATTGCGCCGCCGCCGATAACGCATACCGTATCGCCCGTCCGCAGATGCAGCCGGTCGATGCCGTGAATGCAGCAGGCCAGCGGCTCGGCCATCGCCCCGTATTCCAGCGGAATTTCAGGATGCAGGCGATAGCACTGCGTTTGGGGAGCGACGCAGTATTCTGCAAAGCCGCCGTTTCGGTTTACGCCGATGGCATACAGATGGGTGCAAAGCTGTTTCCGGCCGGTCTGGCAATAGGGGCACTTGCCGCAATAGAGATTCGGGTCCACGGCCACATGATCGCCCACCTGCACCGCTGTAACCCGGCCGCCAACCTTCTCCACAACGCCCGCCAGCTCATGCCCCAGCACCACAGGCGGATGAACCTCGGCAGAGCCCTTGTCGCCATGGTAGATGTGGACGTCCGTTCCGCAAATGCCGCACGCCGCCACCCTGACCAGTACGTCGTTTTCGCCAACCGCCGGAATGGGCTCTTCCCGAACCTCGAAACAACCGTTTCCCAGAAAGTAATTGCTTTTCATGCTGTTTCCTCCTATTTATAATTCATTCAAGTGAGTTTGGATCAGGCTTGAGACTGCCGGTGGTTTCAATCAGCTCTGCACCCAGCCGCACAGCTCTTTCCCGTTCTTCCTCTGTGGAAAGAATCCAGATGCCCAGGTGCGCGTACCGCTTTACCATTTTCTTGCCTGTCTTTTATTATAGCAAACGGCAGCCGGTAGTCAAGAAAGGCTTTGCCGCCCGATCGCAACCCAGCCATCCAGGTGGTTTTTCCATTGCACTCAGGAGCAGTTGCCCTTTTTTGCGCATGAACAAATTTCGTCAATTGGAAAGATACATGAATGCTGATTTTTGGGGAAAAGGGCTGATTGCAAAATAACGAAATTGAAGTTTGTCTGATTTGACGTATATAATCTCATTATCAACAAGTGAGGAAACGAAATCTCATATTCACCCCGGAGAAAGAGAGGAACCCAAGCATGACCTTTTCCACCCGTACTCCCACGCTTACGCGCAAAAGCCACCTGGTATGGCGAAGCATCAAACGGAGCAGGTACCTTTATCTGTTTCTGCTCCCTGCGCTGGCTTACCTCATCGTGTTCAATTATCTGCCCATGTACGGCATCCAGATTGCCTTCAAGTATTATTCGCCGGTAAAGGGAATTCTGGGCAGCAAGTGGATTGGACTGGACAACTTTGAAAGGTTCTTTCACTCCTACTATTTTGGCCGCCTGATCAAAAACACGCTGGTGCTCAGCTTTTACAACCTGTTGGCAGGCTTTCCGTTTCCCATTCTTCTGGCGCTGATTTTTAATGAAATCAAAAATCAACGCACCAAAAAGCTGGTGCAGACCGTTTCCTATGTGCCGCATTTTATCTCCATCATTGTGCTGGTGGGTATTCTGAACCTGTTTTTCAGCCAGTCCACCGGTCTGATCAACGCCCTGCGCAAAAACCTGGGCATGGAGCCGGTCGGCTTTCTCAACAGCCCGGGGCTGTTCCCGTCCATGTATGTATGGTCCGGCGTGTGGCAGCACGCGGGGTGGAATGCGATTATCTACATTGCGGCGCTCACCGGCATCGATCCTCAGCTGCACGAGGCCGCGCAGATGGATGGCGCCACCCGCCTGCAGCGCATCTGGCATGTAAACATTCCCGGCATTCTGCCCACGGTGATCATTCTGTTTATCATGGAAATCGGCCGGGTGATGAACCTGGGCTTTGAAAAAATTTACCTGATGCAAAATCAGATGAACATCGAAACTTCTCAGGTGATTTCCACCTTTGTATATGAAACCGGCATGCTGAATATGGATTACGGCTTTTCCACCGCTGTGGATATCTTTAACAATGTCATCAACATTATTCTGCTGCTAACCTTCAACCAGATTGCCAAACGGGTTGGCGATTACAGCCTGTTCTGAGGAAAGGAGGATCCATGCGATGAATGCCGTCATTGCTCGTAAAAAACCCGGAAGCCGGGAAGACCGCATCTTTGACGCTGTGATCTTTGTGCTGGTTGCGCTGGTGATGCTTATTACGGTCTATCCGCTCTATATTGTGGTGGTCGCTTCCTTTTCCGCGCCGATGGATGTGATCAGCGGAAAGGTCTGGATCTGGCCCAGCGGGTTTAACCTGGAGGGGTACAAGCGGATCTTTGCCAACAACGACATCCTGATTGGCTACCGCAATACGCTTGTTTATACGGTGCTTGGCACGCTGGTCAGCATTGTGCTTACCATGAGCGCGGCCTATCCTCTGTCCCGGTCAAAGCTGTACGGGCGCAACGCGGTCATGTTCCTGTTTGCGTTTACCATGTTCTTTCGCGGCGGCATGATTCCCACCTATCTTACGCTCAAGGGGATGGGGCTGTACAACAACCTGGCGGTTATGCTGCTGTTTGGCGCACTTTCCGTGTACAACGTGATTGTGGCGCGAACGTTTCTGCAAAACACCATTCCCAACGAGGTCTATGAGGCTGCCGAGGTGGATGGCTCCAACGATCTGCAAACCTTCTTTCAAATTGTGCTGCCGCTGTCCATGCCCATCCTGGCGGTGCTTACGCTGTTCTATGCCGTGGGTATCTGGAACAATTACTTTACGGGCCTGATCTATCTGAAGGATCGCTCCCGCTATCCGCTGCAGATGTTCCTTCGCGAAATCCTGGTTACGCAGGCGGACAGCATGTCCGACGGGCTGGAGGCGGATATGAACAAGATGCTGGTGCAGGAAAGCGTCAAATACGGCGCGATTGTCATTTCCAGCGTGCCCATGATTATCCTTTACCCGTTCCTGCAGAAATTCTTCGTCAAGGGCGTTATGATTGGCGCCATCAAGGGGTAACGAACCGCCCGCGGGCGGTTCCAAATAGAGAAATGGAGGAATACCCATGAAAAAACTCACCCGTCTTCTTGTGCTCGTGCTTGGCCTGTGCCTGCTTGTGCCTCAGGCCATGGCAGAGGAAAAAGTCACGCTTACCGCGCTGGTGGCCAAGTATCCCATTGTGGGCGACTGGAACACCAACCCTGCCGCCATGCTGCTGTCCGAGCGCACAGGCGTGGATGTGCAGTGGGAAGTGGTGGCTGACGCAAGCTTCCTGGAAAAGCGCAACCTGCTCTTTGGCAGCAACGACCTGCCGGACATCATCATGCGCGCCAAGCTGTCCGCCACGGACGAGGCCAAGTACGCCGCCAACGGCCAGCTCTATCCCCTGGACACGCTTTTGGAGTATGCGCCAAACTTTTCCGCGCTGATGGAGCAGTTCCCGGCCATCGCCAAAAACATCACCTCGCCCGACGGGCACATCTACTCCCTGCCCCAGCTGAATACCACCGAGGGCAACCTGGTGGATAAGTACTGGATCAACCAGACCTGGCTGGACAAGCTGGGCCTGGAAATGCCCAGAACCACCGACGAGCTGACGGAGGTGCTTCGCGCCTTTGTCAACAACGATCCCAACGGAAACGGCCAGAAGGATGAGCTGGGCTTTTCCTTCCAGACCAAGACAAGCCTGTACGACGGCCTGAACCGCTTCTACGGCGCATTTGGCATGGGCAAAAATCATGGCGTCATCTCGGGTTATTTCCAGATAAACGACGAGGGCAAGGTGGAGCTTGCCGCGGCGACCGATAACTACCGCCAGATGCTTACCTGGCTCAACCAGCTGTGGACCGAGGGCCTGATTGACAAGGACAGCTTCTCCCAGGATTTCAGCTCCGTCGCTGCCAAGGCCGCGCTGGATCAGGTTGGTTTTACCAGCTATGGCAACAACTATCAGTGGCTGGGCTCGGCC
Organism: Clostridia bacterium; assembly: GCA_016297535.1. GTDB lineage: Bacteria > Bacillota > Clostridia > Christensenellales > Aristaeellaceae > Limiplasma. The sequence goes on from JAEDGL010000028.1 coordinate 4,393, forward strand.
AAGACCAATTTTGTACAGCCTGAAATTATCGCCGGTCCCAACGGAGACGCCGTCTGGACCACCATGAGGGGCTTTGTGCAAAATACGGGCGTTGCCTGCATTACCACTGCCTGCAAAAATCCCGAGGCAGCCATGCGCTATCTGGATTACTACTACTCCGAGGCCGGTACCGTGGCCATTCGCATGGGCATCGAGGGCGAAAGCTACTATGTGGATGAAAACGGCGCCTATCAGCTCTACGACCATATCAAGCACGATCCCAACGGCCTGAGCCTGGATGAGGCCATTTCCAAGTACGGCCTGTACTGCGGCGGCAATGTGCCCCAGTACATTACCGACGCAGTGGATCAGTCCGCCGCGCAGCTGCCCGAAACCAAGGAGGCCAACGAAAAGCTTCGTCCCGGCATGCTGGATTTCAACGATATCGTCAATCTGCACTTTACCGAGGATGAAGTGATCGCCATGAGCCGCTACGAGGTTGATCTGATTGGCTATGTGGAGGAAAACCTGGTCAATTTCATCACCGGGGAACGTGATCTGGCCGAGTTTGACGCTTATGTGCAGGAGCTGAACCGCATGGATCTGGAGGGCTGCCTTGACATTTATCAGGCCGCTTTCGACCGCTGGAACGCCATTTAACAGCTTGTCCCGGCGTATTGGAAGGCCTGCAGGCTTTCCAATACGCCTTTTCTGAAGGAGGATCACCATGAAACAGGTACGAATCGGCGTGATCGGCTGCGGCGCCATCGCCAACAGCTATCATCTGCCCGCGCTGGCGCGCATCCCGGAGGCAAAGCTGGTGTGGGCCTGCGACCTGATTGAGGATCGGGCCAGAAGCGCCATGGAAAAGTACGGCTTTGAAAAGATGACGCTGGATTATCACGATATTCTCAGCGATGAAACCATCGACGCCGTCTGCATCTTTACCAAAATTGAAATGCATGCCATTCTGGCCATCGAGTTTGCCAGGGCGCACAAGAGCATCTTTATGCAAAAGCCCTTTGCCTACAGCATTGAGGAGGGGCGGCGCATCATCCGCGCGGTGGAGGAAAACGGCGTGCGCCTGGTGCCTTCCTTTATGCACAGCTACATGGATGGTCCGCTGGCGGTAAAGGAGATCATTGACTCCGGAAAAATCGGCGCGCTGCAGCATATCCGCATCCGCAACGCCACATGGAACCCGCTGCATACCGTAAGCAGCTATGGCGGCTGCATGATGGATATCGGCGTGCACGGCATGAATCTGGTGGCCACGCTTACCGGCGAGCAGATCCAAAAGGTATATGCCGCCAGATTGTGGTACGAGGGCGAGGCAAAGCCCACCGCGTACGGCGAAAGCGCCGATCTCAGCGGCAACGAAAACGCTGCTGCGCTGATGTACGAGCTGGAGAGCGGCCTGACCGTGGAGCACGAAATTTTCTGGTTCCAGGTAACGCATACGGAACGCTTTGAGGTAGAGGTTTACGGCACCAGGGGCGCTGTTTATCTGCGCCATCACAACAACCTGCCCGTGCTGGAATGCGGCTTCAACACCACCGGCACGCCCGATGAAAAGGCGCAGTGGATTCAGCCGGAGGTGGAAAACCATTTCTTTGGCGAAAACCATCACCGCACCTTTGTACTGGATGTGCTCAACAACACTCACCTGAGCAAAACCCACCGCGAGGGCTTTGTGCCGCTGCAGGTGGTGGAGGCCGCGCGCCGCTCCGCCGTAACCCGCAGGCAGGAAACGGTTCTGGGCATCTGAACAACAGAAAGGAAGAAAAGGCATATGAACAAGATCGGCTTTATCGTGGATATGGGAGAAATCACGCAGGCGTCCGATTTGCGCGCCTGGGCGGAATTTGCGGTGGAAAACGGAATCGACGGGCTGGAATTGCTCTATGACTCCCGCAAAAATCCCGTTTTTGATGCGGATCTGATCCGCGAGGGCGTGGCCGGACTGCCGGTGGAAATCTGCGCCTGCGGCTACTGGTGGGCAAACACCCTGGCCGAGGGCGAAGAGGGCGAAAAGGTAGCGCGGAACATGGAAAGCTTTTTGAGCATGGTACACGCTGTCAACTGCAAAATCGCGTTTTTCAACGCCGGCGAGTTTGAGTCCGGCAATACCCTGGTCAACGTGGCTCATCTGAAGCAAAAATACCTCTACTATCACAACCGGGCCAGGGAAATGGGCATTACCGTCAGCTGCTATATCGGCCATGGCGGCAACTTTATCAACCGCCGTCACATTCTCTCCCGCGTGCTGGAGGAAATCCCCGAGTTCAACCTCAAGCTGGATCCCGTGGGCATTATGCGCAATCTCAAGGATGATCCCTACGAAATCATCAAGCTTTACGGCGACCGCTGCGTGCATTTCCATGTAAAGGATATTACCCGCTACGGCTGCGACGGCTTTGAAATTGAACCGCCGGTGGGCCTGGGCGACCTGCGCTGGAACATGATGATGGGCCTGCTGTACCACCATCGCTATAACGGATACATCGTGATCGAGCCGCACGGCCCCCTGTTTGGCAAAACGGAAAACAAAAAAACGCATATTCTGCTGAGCAAAAAGCACATCGAGCAGTTCATGGTGCGCTGAGAAAGCGGGAGAGGTTTTATGAGGCAAGTCAGATTGGGCGTGATCGGTTGCGGCGATATCGCCAACAGCTATCATCTTCCGGCGTTGGTGCGCATCCCGGAGGCGAAGCTGGTTTGGGCCTGCGACCTGATCGAGGAGCGCGCCAGGGGAGCGATGGAACGGTTCGGCTTTGAGAAGGCTACGCTGGATTACCACGATATCCTCAAGGACGATACCATCGACGCTGTCTGCATCTTTACCAAGGTGGAGATGCACGCCATTCTCGCAATGGAATTTTCCGCAGCGCACAAGAGCATTTTTATGCAAAAGCCCTTTTCGCGCAGCATTGAGGAGGGCCGCCGCGTGATCCGCACCGTGGAGGAAAACCACGGACGGCTGGTGCCTTCCTTTATGCACAGCTACATGGACGGCCCGCTGGAAGCCAAAAGGATCATCGAATCCGGCCTGATTGGCCAGCTGCAGCATATCCGCGTGCGAAACACCACGCACAATCCGCTGTACACCGTGGCCGGCTACGGCGGCTGCATGATGGATATCGGCTGCCACGGCATCAACCTGATCCAGACGCTGACCGGCGATCCCATTGAACAGGTGTATGTCTCCCGCCTCTTTTACGAGGGCGAAGCGGCGCCCTCCGCCTATGGCGAAAACGCCAGCCTTAGCGGCAGCGAAAATGCGGCCATCCTGATGTACAGGCTCAAAAGCGGGCTGACGGTGGAGCACGAGATTTTCTGGTTCCAGATTACGCACACGCAGCGCCATGAGGTGGAAGTTTATGGAACCAAAGGCGTTATCTATCTGCGCAATGTGGACAATCTGCCGGTCATGGAATGCGGCTTCAACACCACCGGCACGCCCGGGGAAAAGGCGAAGTGGTTCCGCCCGGAGATCGAGCATCATTTCTTTGGCGAAAAGCAGCATCGCACCTTTGTGCTGGATGTGCTCAACGATACCCGCGAAAGCCTTACACCCCGGGATGGCTTTATGCCGTTGCAGGTGCTGGAGGCCGCGCGCCGCTCTGCGGAAAGTGGCAGGCCGGAGAAGGTTTTGCAGGTATGAAGGGCGAATGAAATGATATTGCCGGTGAGGTGGAGAAAATGAATCTGGTTTATCTTCATACGCATGACAGTGGCCGCTGGCTTCAGCCCTACGGCCACTCCGTTCCCACGCCCAATCTGATGGCATTTGCTGCGCAGAGCCTGCTTTTTCGCAACGCGTACTGCTGCGGCCCCACCTGCTCGCCCAGCCGGGCCGGCTTGCTTACCGGCATGGCGCCGCACACAAACGGCATGCTGGGGCTTGCACACCGCGGCTTTGCGCTTTACGAGCCCCAAAAGCATCTGGCGGCGTTTCTTCATCGCCACGGCTTTGAAACGGCTCTCTCGGGCATTCAGCACGAGACGGAGGTAGGCAACGAGCATACGCTGGGCTATGAAACCATTCTTGCGCCCGGTATGCAGATGGATCAGCTCCATTTTGATACGGTGCAGTATGATCTGGACAACGCCGAGGCTGCGGTGCGCTTTCTCAGGCAGCCTCATGACCGTCCGTTTTTCCTGTCCTATGGCATGTTCAACACGCACAGGGCCTATCCCGATCACCGCGGCACGGGAATCAATCCCGATTACCTTTTGCCCCCGTGGCCGGTGGCCGATACGCCGGAAAACCGCGAGGATATGGCCGATTATCTGTACTCCGCCCAGGTGGCCGACCGGTGCGTGGGCAGGGTGCTGGAGGGGCTGAAGGAGGCCGGACTGGAAGAAAACACCATTGTGCTTGTCACCACGGATCATGGCCTTGCGCTGCCGCTGATGAAGTGCAATCTCTACGATACCGGCATTGGCGTGGCGCTGATGCTGCGCTATCCGGGCAACCCGTCGGCCGGGCGTGTGACAGACGCGTTGGTTTCACAGGTGGATCTGTTTCCCACCCTGTGCGACCTGCTGAAGCTGCCCAGGCCGGATTGGCTGCAGGGCGTGTCGCTGCTGCCCCTGATTGAAAGGGGCGAGGCTGTACGCAGCGAAATCTTCTCCGAGGTAACCTATCACGCCGCCTATGAGCCCCAGCGCTGCATCCGCACAAACGACTGGAAGCTGATTGTGCGCTACGATGATTATCGGGGCGTGGTTGCGCCCAACATTGACGAATGCCCGGCCAAGAATGGGTTGGCAAGGGCCGGCTACTACCGCCGCCTGATGCCGCGCGAGGAGCTTTACAACCTGAAAACCGACCCTGTGGAACGGCAGAACCTGATCGACGACCCGGCCTGCGCCGAAATCTACCACGATCTGCTGCACCGTCTCAACCGCTGGATGCAGGCCACCGGCGACCCGCTGCTGTCCGTGCGCCATCGTGTGCCAAAGCCCGAGGGCGCGCAGGTCAACCTGCGGGAAAGCATTGATCCGCAGGATGGCGTATACGAGGCATAATCCTGTTTCCCTCCAGGCAGAGCCATCGCTGGCTGGAGGGTTTTTCCCCTTTTCCCGGTCAACAGCAGGCAGGAGGAAAACGCATGTTTAAAAGCAAGGTACTGATTCGCCAGCTGCAATCCTCGCTGGTCATTGCCATTTTGCCGCTGGTGACCATTCTGCTTTTAACCAATCATCTGATCACAAACGTGGAAGCGCGCGAAAACCTTCTGTATGAAATGGCGGGCAACAGCATCTGCTCTGTCGCGCAATACACGCTGGAAACCATTTGCAACGCCAGCCACGTCATTGCACAGAACACCACCATCTGCGACTATGCCTCCGGCCATGATCCCCATTACTGGACGGAGCATGAGATTGCCTCGGTGATGGGGGAAAATATCGTTGGCATTCCGTATGCCGGGGAGTGCTTTGTCTATCTGGAGCACTTTGACCGCATTCTCTCCACCCAGACCAGCCACAGCAGCGCGTTTTATTTTGAGCATTGCTCCGGGCTGAGCCAGCAGGTGCTGCTGGAGGCGTATGAAAGCAGCTATCAATACGCGCTGCTGCTGTCGGATGGCCATCTGTGCGCCTTTACCAAAATGATGGACAGGTACAATCAGCCGGTCGGCTACTGCGTTATCGTGCTGGATCTGCCGGAGCTGATTGTGTATATCAACCAGATTGCGCCCAACAGCATCAACGCGCTTGCGCTGTTTTACGAGCACACCCTGCTCACGGCCAGCACCGGGGGCGAATGGCTGGCGGCGTTTGCCGACGGGCAGGGCATGATTGATCCCGTGCAGGTTTCCATGGAACAGGAGCATTGCTACCTGAACCAGTGCTCCATTTACGGCAGGGTTTTTTCCGTGCTGCTGACGCGAAGCCGCGATACCAAGCTCAACAATGCCATGATTTGGGTCTGGATTGCCTGCTTTTTGCTGACGATGACCCTGTGCGTTGTGCTCAGCTACATGAACTACAAGCCCGTCAAACGCATTTCAACGCTGGTAAACGGCAGCCGCCCGCGCGGGGAGGAAACGGGGGAAAACGAATACCAGATCATCGAAAAATCCCTCCTGACCTACGAGCGCCAGATTGAATGGCTGTCCGAAAAAATCCGCATCCAGAATGAAAAATTCCGCCATTATTATCTGGAAAAGCTGCTGCTGAACCAGCTGCCTCCCCGGGAAAGCATCGGCGACGTTTTACGCTTCTTTGGCATGGCGTTTCATCACCGGGAAAATTTTGTGTTAATTGCCGAGGCGGAAAACGATGACAGCCAGCTGATGGCCGGCAGCGAGATGGATTTGCTGGAGGAAGATGATATCCTGATGAACCTGTTTGAAATGATGCAGGAAAACATCGGCCCCAACGAACACCTGTACCGACTGCAGATCGACCACAAATGGATCTTTGTATGCGCCGTTCGGGATGCGGCCGCCTACCGCTCCTGCATTTCGGACTGTCTGGAAAAGCTTACGGAGGATTTTAATGGCCGGGTTGAGCTTCACCTGGGCGAAAATGTGGATTGCGGTGAAAAACTTTGGCAGTCGTACCGCGACGCCCTGCAGCAAATCGAATCCGCAGCGTCAAACCGCGCGCCGGAAGCAGCCGATTGCGGCAGCAGCAGACAGAAGGATTATTCCAGCCAGTGCATCGATCTGATTCATCAGCATTATGCCGATGAAGCGCTGAATGCGGAAGCCCTTGCCGAGGCCTGCGGCGTAACACTGGCGTACCTGAGTAAAATTTTCAAAAAAGAGGTCGGCATGGGTCTGCTGGAATACCTGCAGCGCTACCGCATTGACAGCGCCAAAAAAATGATGGCGCAGTCCCCGGAAATCCGCATCAATGTGCTGTGCGAAAACGTGGGGTATTCCAATGTGGCCACCTTTATCCGCGTCTTCAAAAAGTATGAGGGAATTTCTCCCGGCTCCTACCGGGATCAGCTTCTGAAAAACGATCAGGTCTGAAAGGATGGAGAATGACAATGGAACTTTTCTGGGGCGATCTGCATAACCATTGCGGCATTTCCTACGGCTTTGGCGGGTTGGAAAACGCGCTGAAAATTGCGCGGCTTCATCTGGATTTTTGCGGCGTAACCGGTCATGCCATGTGGCCGGATATGTATGAGCGCAATGAGGAAACCGCATTTATTGTGGATTTTCACCGCCGCGGCTTCCAAAAGCTGCTGGATGGCTGGCCGCAGGTGCAGCAAACGGTGAACGACTATAACGGCAGGGAGCTGGTCACCTTCCAGACCTATGAAATGCATTCCTCGCGGTACGGCGATCATCACTTTGTATCGCCGGACGGGCATTTCCCGCTCATCTACCGCGATTCGCCCGCCCAGCTCATCCGCGACAGCGGCTGCCGCGCCATTGCCGTGCCGCATCACATCGGGTATGTGCCCGGGTATCGCGGCATTGCCTGGGATGAATTTGACGCGTCGATTTCTCCGGTGATCGAGGTTTGCTCCAAGCATGGCTGCTCCGTCCGGGATCCGGGCGCGTATTCGTATTATCACGATATGGGCCCGCTGGATCCGCGAAGCACCGTGGAGCAGGGCCTTCGCCGCGGCAAACGCTTTGCCTTTGTCGGCTCCACGGATCATCACGCGGGCTTTCCGGGCTCGTACGGCGACGGGCTTGCCGCGGTATGGACGGAGGAAAAAACCCGTGAGGGCCTGTGGGAGGCCCTTCTGCGGGGGCACACCTACGCCGCCGCGGGCGACCGCATTGCCTGCAGCTTTTTTGTAAACGACGCCATGATGGGCGATACCCTCAGCGCGGCCAGCCGCAGCATCCGCCTGCAGGCGGAGGGCGACGCGTCCATCGAGTGGATGACGGTTCGCAAAAACGGGCAGGTCATCGCCAGCGCGCCCGGGCCGGCCTGCGGACGGCAGGATCCCGAGCATCGCTACAAGCTGCGCGTGGAGATGGGCTGGAGCAGCTCTCCCGACCGCTACCATTGGGAGGGCGAGCTGAGCGTGGACGGCGGCGAGATTCTCCGCGTGCAGCCCTATCTGCGCGGCATGAATGTGCTTAGCCCCGGCGATGAGAAAAACGCCGGCCAGGACGGCGTAAACGCGCCGGTGCACAGCCTGGACCAGCACCGTCACAGCGCCCGCTTTGTTACGGAAACCGTCTGCAACCAGACCACGCTTCACCCGCAGACCAACGCGTTTGTGTTTGAAATCCGCGCGGAACCCGACGCCCGGATCACCCTGCGCATCAACGGGCAAACGCACCAGTCGCGCCTGTCGGAGCTGCTTGAGTGCGGCTATGCCGCCCACATGAAGCCGTGGCATGCCCACGCGTTCAAAATGCATACGGCCCTTCCCGCCACAGCGTGCCGGGCCTCGCTGGCCCTGCAGGATACGCCCTCGCAGGCTATGGATATCTACCAGGCGGAGGTTGTGCAGGCCAACGGCAGCCGCGCGTGGATTTCTCCCATTTTTGTGCAGGCATAACGGGACAGAGCATCGAAAACCCGGGAAGCCGGAGGACTGCGTCCCTCCGATCTCCCGGGCTTTTTTCAACGGTTTTCAGAATCCGCTGTCCTTCCTTCACACGATAGATTTTTTGTAACGCTAATTGCCAATAATTCGCTGAGACCAGTAGAAAAATACATACTTTTATGATATGTTTAATTTGTTAAGGTTTACCCATGCGCAGATTGAGTACCTTGGGTTATTAATAAACGAGGAGTATCGACGGGAAAAATATGTGCTTTTGCGCATAAAATCTGCTGAGGATGGAATGTACCATATCAAGGGATGATTTTTGAAAGGAAGATATGCGATGAAACTAATGGGCTACAATCTCCCTCTGGGCATTTCGATTACGCAACACGCGCCGGAAATGGTTGACGCTTTCGTTGAGAACGGCTTTGAATACTTTGAAGTCGGTATTCCTGCGTGCCTCGATCGCGAACAAGCGCTGGAAATGCCATGGCGTGGCCATGAAGAAACGCTTGTCAACACCAAGCTTCCTTTGGTTGAAAAAATTTTCTCCCACAACCTCCGCGTGTGGAGCGTGCATTTGCCGTTCGGCTATGGCTGGGATGTGGCGCACTACGACGAGGCGGAGCGAGATGCGGTTTGTGAATCCCTAAAGCGCATAATTGACCTTACGAAGTCGTGGGGACCGAGGATTTACGTGCTGCACGGGTGCCTTGAACCCGTTTCAGCCGATCAGCGCCCGGTTCGCATTGCCCGGAGTATCCGCTCGCTGCGTGAACTTGATGAATATGCGTCTCGCAACGGTTCTCGCATCGCACTGGAAGATTTGCCGCGTTCGTGTCTGGCAAATTCTTCGATCGAAACGCGTGCAATGGCGCAGGCAGCGGGCAATGTACCCATCTGCTTTGACGTTAACCACCTTCTTGGTGAAAGCCACGAAGATTTCATGAAGAGATTGGCGCCTAATGTTGTAACCACGCACCTGTCCGATTATGATGGCATTGATGAGCGCCATTGGCTGCCGGGCAAAGGCATTGTTCCATGGAAGAATGTCGTAGAAACACTGATGGAGAATGGTTATCGTGGCCCGTTCTTGTTTGAGCTGCGCGCGGGCGAAAATGGCCCGTATACTGCGAAAGAAGTGTTGGATGCGTTCAGGGCGGCGCTAAACTAAGTTCCATGTGGCGCGCAATTCAAAACGTTGCGTGCCACTTTTCCAAGGAGGATTATCATGTCGCAGAAACCAAATATTTTATTTTTCTTTACCGACCAGCAGCGTGCAGATGTTTGTGGCTGCTATGGTCAGGAGCTTCCGATTACCCCGAATCTGGACGCGCTCGCTCTGGAAGGCACGCGCTTTGAATGGGCATTTACGCCGCAACCGGTGTGCGGCCCTTGTCGAGCGCTGTTTCAGACCGGCAAGTATCCCACTGAAATCGGTTGTTTCAAAAACGATATCATGCTTCCTCACAATGTAAAAACCCTCGCGAACTACCTTGAAGAAGCAAACTATGAAACTGCTTACGCCGGAAAATGGCATTTGGCGAGCGAAAAGGCGCTCACGGCGCATCCGGTTGCCAATTATATGACGCGCGCAATTCCGCGTGAATATCGGGGCGGCTATAACGGTTTCTGGCGCGCAGCTGATGTTTTAGAATACACTTCGCACGGCTACGACGGCTATGTGTTTGATGAGAACAACAATCGCATCGATTTTCATGGCTATCGTGCGGACTGCATTACCGATCTTGCACTCGAATTTTTTGATCAGTACGATGGATCCAAGCCGTTTTTCATGACGATTTCGCACATCGAGCCGCACCATCAGAATGATCACAAACACTACGAGGGTCCGAACGGTTCAAAGGAAAAATTCGCAAACTTCAAAGTTCCCGCTGATCTCGAAGGACTGGATGGCGATTATTTGCAGGAATATCCGGATTACCTTGGCCAGTGCGAGGCTCTCGATCAAAACCTTGGTAAGGTAATTCAGAAACTGAAGGAGAAGAATCTGTATGAGAACACCGTGATTATTTTCGCGTCCGATCACGGTTCGCATTTCCGTACCCGCAATCGCGACGAACACTGCTTAGGCGGCGACGATTACAAGCGTTCCTGCCATGACGCCTGTCTGCGTGTGCCCCTGGTGATCGGCGGCGGTCCGTTCAGAGGCGGTCATGTTGTGCAGGATATGGTCAGCACGGCGAGCCTGCCGAAAACGATTCTTGCGCTGGCGGGTGTAGATGTAGGCGAAAACATGATTGGCGAAAACCTCGCGGACGTGGTTGTGCATCCCGAACACGAACGTGAAAACGAGGTTTTTGCGCAACTCAGCGAAAGCCGCTGTGGCCGCTGCGTTCGAACACCGGAATACCTCTATTCGGTCTATGCGCCCGGAATCAACGGAAACGCCGCTGGTTCGTCCGATGTGTACGCCGATGATTTCCTCTATGACCTAAAGAAGGATCCGATCGAACGCGTGAATCTGATTCATGATCCGGCATATGCAGAAATCAAAAAAAAGATGCGCGAAAAGTTGTTAAAATGGATTCGCCGCGAAGAACACGTATCCCCCATCATCACGGATTGAACAGCGTCTCGCACTGCCGTTTTTCAGGCGGTGCGAGACGATTATTGTTCTGAAGCAATTGGAATGAAGCGAAACAGATTTCACCCACTATGTCTGTGAATTCATATTTGGAAATAGAATCCCCTTTTTGAAATTCTGACTATCTCATTTCGTTGGTTTGTTTATCTGTCTGGCAGCGAAGGCTCATGGTTTATGCGCTTCATGAATCCTGCTTCTGGCTGAATTTCTCGCGTAGCCGCCGCGCCCCTTCGGAGCGGCCGGTTTTTTCCAGATGTGCACAGTAGTAATCAAGCCAGCCGACAGTGTGGGAGGGGCCACCCTCGCGCATTACGCGCCACAGGGGATCCTCTGCGTAACGGGAGGAAAGCATCGCATCTTCTTGGAAATTCAGAAGCAAACGCGCACCTTTGGCGCACAGATCGGGATGCTCCTGGCTGATATCCTGTATTTCGTGCGGATCGGCTTCAAGGTCAAAAAGCATTTCCCTGTTGAGCAGACGGAAGCCGTCGTGCACCGTGCGAATGTAGAGATAATGATCAAAGCGCGCGGCACGCTGGCAAACGTGCGCCAGCTGCGATACCACCAGATATTCGCGCCCCGGACAGGGCTCTCCATGCAGTGCCGGCGCAAAGGAAATACCATCCCAATCAGGATTTCCCTGTATGTTCAGCAATTCCGCCATCGTGGGGCACAAGTCCAGCTGATAATGAAATCCATTATCTGTTGTGCCTTTGACGCCGCCGGGCCATTTGATGATCAGCGGAATATGGCAGGTACACTCGTCTGCCGTTCCGTGCTCACCATATATCCCCAGTTCGCCCAGGTTTTCGCCATGATCGGAGGTAACGATGATCGCAGTATCCTCGTAAATGCCCAGTTTCTTCAACTGGTCAAGCACACGCCCCAGCTGCTGGTCGGCATAGCGCACGCCGCAGTCGTAACCGTCAAACAGGCGGCGCAGATCCTGATAGGTATTAATCTTTCCAGGATGGCGCGGGTACATGCTGCTTTCATGATCGTCGTACATATTGATTTCATTGCAGCCATGGGGAGAAACAAGCTGCTGGTGCTGCCTGAACAACTCTTCTGTCAGCCAGTCGGGGAGAGGATCTTTGGCAAAGGGATTGCCAAAGTCCGCAGGTGCACGGTAGGGCGTGTGTGGATCCCAGACATGCACATGCAGATACCAGTCCTCCTGCGCGCCGCGACGTTCCAACCATTCCAACGCGCCGTCGATAACCTCATTGGCGCATTCGCCGCCTCCCTTGCCAACGTTGTGTGTTTCATGGAAGCCCGCCGAATACCAGTAGGAGGAATGACGCTCCGGGAATGAACTGAAGGAGCAGCAGTACAGCCCTGCTTTGCGGAAGATATTGTTGAAATTGTTTTCATCCACGGGGTCACGGAAGCCACGCTTTTCGCCGTACAACCAGCGGTCGCCAGCCGTTCCACCATGCCCAACGGCACCGGTTTTGATGCCCAGCATGCCGCTGATCAGCGCCGCACGCGAGGGCAGGCAGGGTGCATCGGAGCAGTACGCACGGTCAAAGCGCACGCCATCGCGCGCTATTTCATCCAGCCTCGGCGTGGTGTTGCGGAAGTAGCCGTAGCAGCCCATGTGATCCGGGCGCAGCGTATCAATGTCAATGTAGAGAATTCTCATGGATCTCGATCGCTCCTTTCTCGATCAAAAGCGCTGGAATTGGCATGTTGCCGCTTTCTCACTCCGCTTCTGGTTCATTATCTGCAATGGACTGATTGATTTTTGCTTTCATTTCGTCGGTCAACATCAGATCCACGGCCTGCACGTTGCTGCGTACCTGCTCAGGCTGGCTTGCTCCGATGATTGCGCTGGATACACCTTCTGTAGCCAGTACCCATGCAAGCGACAGATTCGCCGGGCTCATACCGTACTCCTGCGCAATTTTGCGCAGACGTTCTACTTTTGCAAAGTTCCTGTCCGTAAAGTAATCCCTGCGCATCCACGGGCCGATGTCACCAATGGTAACGCGACTGCCTGCAGGCGCGGGCTGATCCCGGCGGTATTTTCCGGTCAGCATGCCCAGAGGAGAGTATTGCTCTTGATGAACGACTGATTTACATGCAGTGAGGCGTAACGTTCACAGGCAATCAGCCAATCATTGGAACGCCCAAAACAAAGGCGGGATATCGTGTCATCCCTATCACAGACCATTTGCTGCCGCACCTTCAGCCCGCCCGCAAAAGCGGCTATGTCATCGGCGGCGGGGAAACGCCCATCACGCAGAGCACCTATGACAGAGCGATGGAACGCATTGGAAAGACAATCAACATGCACGATGCGACGGCACATGTATTCCGGCACTCATACCTGACTTTCCTTGGCACGCTCAACACCAATGTGAAAACGATACAGGCAATCGCAGGGCATTTAGACATTCAGACCACCATGAACCGCTATGTCCACAAGGATGTTTCTCAAATCCATCTGGCAGGCAGCGAGTTCAGCAAAAGGTGCAAAATTTCATGAATGATATAACTGGCGCCAAACCATTATCTCAAAGCACTTTGGAGGCATAACAACACCCTGAAAAACTGATGAAAAAGGTGCAAAAACGCCTCCAATGTTTATAAGGGTCGTATTCCGCTACCAAAAACACAAAAAGAAAACCCGTCAAAGCCTTACGCTTCAACGGGTTTACCTGGTGAGCCCGGCGGGATTCGAACCCACGACCTTTTGATTCGTAGTCAAACACTCTATCCAGCTGAGCTACGAGCCCACATGCTTCATCGGGGAGTTCTCGAATCAGCTTGATTATTATAGCAGGGTTCCAAAAAAATTGCAAGCCCTGTTTTGAAAAAAGTTTGGTTTTTTTAAAGAAAAAATCAGGGTGGAAAAAATCCGCCCTGAAATGCCATAGAGTTTACAGGATATAGGCGATAATGCCGATAAACTGGAAAATGGTGCCGCCCAGGCAGCACAAATGAAAGATGGAATGCATCCAGCGGCGCTTTTTGCCAAGGCCGTAGAGCACCGCGCCCACCGTGTACACAATGCCGCCAAGCAAAATCCACAGCAGGCCGGGAAGGGGAATGGAGACAAGGGTGGGCTTGAAGGCGATGATCACACACCAGCCCATGGCCAGATAGCAGATCATGGAAAGCCTGGCGTATTTTTTGAGATCGATGGCCGTAAAAACCGTTGCTGCGGCGGCGCAGCCCCATACCACGCCAAACAGGGCCCAGGCCCAGCCCGGGTATTTCGGCCGCAGCCCGCACAGCAGCACCGGCGTGTACGTGCCCGCGATCAGGATATAGATGGTGCAGTGATCCAGTATCTGCATTACCCGTTTGCCTGTGTTGGGCCGCAGGCCGTGGTAAATGCAGCTCATGGTATAGAGAAGGATAACGGAAATTCCGTATACAATGCCGCTGGCAATGCCCCAGCCGTTGCCCTTGACGGCGCTTTGTACCACGCACCATACCAGCACCAGAATGCCAAAGGCCGCGCCAACGATGTGGCTGACCATGTTAAACGTTTCTTCGCCCCTGGTGTAATCCGGCAGCTGACGCTGGCGCAGCGGGGTTCGTTTCATCGCAAAGTCTCCTTTCAAAACCGGTGTAAGGTTATTGTATCACGTTGATCGGTTTTTGAAAACCCTTTGAAAAGATATTCATAACTTGTTCAAAATTTGAAGGGACAATGGAGCACAATGGGCTGTTTCTGGCAAAAAAGCCCCCGTTTATTGCCGCTTCCGCCTTGCTTTTTGCAGGGTGAACTGATAAAATAAAAGTTGTTTAATTGGTAATTTCCGTCGATTGCGACAGAAAGAGAGGTGGATGCATATGAATAACGCGCCCGAGTACGTTATTGAGATGCTCCACATCACAAAGGAATTTCCCGGCATCAAGGCCAACGATGATATCACCCTGCAGCTTCGGCGCGGTGAGATTCACGCCCTGCTTGGCGAAAACGGCGCGGGCAAATCCACGCTGATGAGCGTGCTGTTCGGCCTGTACCAGCCCGAGGAGGGGATTATCAAGAAGGATGGCCAGGTGGTGGAAATCCGCGACCCCAACGACGCCACCGCCCTGCACATTGGCATGGTGCACCAGCACTTTAAGCTGATTGATGTGTTTACCGTGCTGGATAACATCATCCTGGGCGCGGAGGATACCCGGCTGGGCTTTCTGCAAAAGAAGGCCGCCCGGCAAAAGGTGCAAAGCCTGAGCGAGCGCTATGGCCTGAAGGTGGATCTGGACGCGAAGGTGGAGGATATCACCGTAGGCATGCAGCAGCGCGTGGAAATTCTGAAAATGCTGTACCGCGATAACGAGGTGCTCATCTTTGACGAGCCCACCGCGGTGCTCACCCCGCAGGAAATTGACGAGCTGATGGAGATCATGCGCGGCCTTACCCGCGAGGGCAAGAGCATCCTGTTCATCACCCACAAGCTTAACGAGATCATGGCCGTTTCCGACCGGGTAACGGTGCTGCGCAAGGGCCGCTATGTGGGCACGGTGGATACCGCCTCCACCACCAAGGCGGAGCTTTCCAGCATGATGGTTGGCCGTCCCGTGCAGCTGGAGGTGCAAAAGGACGAAAGCAGGCCCGCCGGGGATGTGCTGACGGTGGAAAAGCTTTGCGTGCCCAGCAGGCTGTACAAGCGCGATGCGGTGCATAACGTAAGCTTCAGCGTGCGCAGGGGCGAAATTGTATGCGTGGCCGGCATTGACGGCAACGGCCAGACCGATCTGGTCTATGCGCTTACGGGACTGGAAAAGCCCTCCGGCGGCCGGGTGACGCTGTGCGGCCACGATGTGACCGCCGCTTCCGTCAAGGAGCACAGCCGCTGCGGTATGAGCCACATCCCGGAGGACCGTCACAAGCACGGTCTGGTGCTGGATTACACGCTGGAGCAGAACCTGGTGCTGCAGCGCTTTCAGGAGCCCCGCTTTCAGCATGGCGGCTTCATCCGGTTTGATCAGGTGCGCTCCTACGCGGAGGAGCTGATCCAGCAGTACGATGTACGCAGCGGTCAGGGCCCCGTTACCACGGTGCGCAGCATGTCCGGCGGCAACCAGCAAAAGGCCATCGTGGCCCGCGAGATCGACCGCGACCTTCCGCTGATTGTGGCTGTACAGCCCACGCGCGGTTTGGACGTGGGCGCCATTGAGTACATCCACGGCCAGCTGGTGCGCCAGCGCGACGCCGGAAAGGCCGTGCTGCTGGTATCCCTTGAGCTGGA
>JAEDGL010000029.1 GCA_016297535.1 Clostridia bacterium
GCAGCTTTTCCCAGGTGAAGATGTAAACGCCCATGGAGGCCTTGTTGCTCTTGGGATGGGCAGGTTTTTCTTCAAACTCGCTGATGGCGTTGGTTTCGTCCGTGTTCATGATGCCAAAGCGGCTGGCTTCCTCCCACGGTACCTCGCGTACGGCAATGGTACAGTCGGCCTTGTTTTCGATGTGGAACTTCAGCATGGCGTTGTAATCCATCTTGTAGATATGGTCGCCGCTGAGGATCAGCACATATTCGGGATCGAACTGCTCGATGAACTTGCAGTTCTGGTAGATGGCGTTGGCGGTGCCGGAGTACCACGCGCCGTCCTTGCCGGTCTGGTAGGGGGGAAGTACGTATACGCCGCCGTGGGCAAGGTCCAGATCCCAGGGAGAACCGCTGCCGATGTATGCGTTCAGCTCCAGAGGCTGGTACTGGGTCAGCACGCCCACCACGTCGATGGCGCTGTTGGTGCAGTTGCTGAGCGGGAAGTCAATGATGCGGTACTTGCCGCCGTAGGGAATCGCGGGTTTGGCCATGTTGGACGTCAGAATGCCGAGACGGCTTCCCTGGCCACCGGCCAGCAGCATCGCTACACACTGCTTTTTGTTCATCATGGGTATCATCCACTCCTTCAAATATGATAGGGAAACGCTTGGTAGGTTCAGCCTGCATCAGATGCAGATCAGCCTTCGGGCTTTGCCTTTTTGGCGGATTTGCGCCTGGTCGGGGCAGGGGATGAGCCGGAACGGGCTTTCTTTGCCTTTGGCTTTGCGCCCGAATCGGTCTTCTGCGCATCAGGCTGTGGCAGCTCCGGCTTTACAGCCTCCGGTTCGGGAGGCGGGGGCAGAATTTTGTCGTAGGTAAGGTATACCGTGCTCAGCGGAGGTACGCATACATCCGCCCAGAATGGGAAACCATTGTAATCGCCCTCCTGCGCATGGATTTCGTAAGCGTTGTACTGGTTGCTGCCGCCAAACTCCGCGCGGTCGGTGTTAAACAGCTCGTTGAGCGTGCCGCCGTAGGGCAGGGGCACACGGTAAACCGGGCGGAACACGGGCGTAAAGTTGCTGATGCACAAAATGGACTTTCCGGCCTTGTCCGTGCGGATGAAGGCAACGATGCTGTTGTCGGAATCGTTGGCCGTTACCCACTGGAAGCCGTCCCAGGAGTTGTCCACCTCGTGAAGGGCGGGCAGATCCCTGTACAGGTGATTAAGGGTTTTCACGCACTTTTGCAGCGGCGCGTGGCGCTCGTACACCAGCAGGAACCAATCCAGCTGATCGTCAAATTTCCATTCGATAAAGTGGGCAAATTCACCGCCCATGAATAGCAGCTTCTTGCCCGGATGCGCCATGGTGTAGCCGTACAGCGCGCGCAGCCCGGCGAACTTGTTCCACAGATCGCCGGGGTTTTTATCCAGCATGCTGTGCTTGCCATGAACCACCTCATCATGCGAGAAGGGCAGGATGTAGTTTTCGCTGAAGGCGTACATCAGGCTGAAGGTGAGCTTGTCATGGTGATACTTGCGGTAGATCGGATCCAGCTTGATGTAGGAGAGGATGTCGTTCATCCAGCCCATATTCCACTTGAAGCCAAAGCCCAGACCGCCGATATAGGTAGGCGCGGTGATCATGGGGAAGGCGGTGCTTTCCTCGGCGATCATCATAATGCCGGGCGCGTCGTGATACACCGTCTGGTTCATGCGGCGCAGGAAGGCAATGCCGTCCAGATTTTCGCGTCCGCCGTACTGGTTGGGAAGATACTGGCCGGGCTCCTTGCAGAAATCGTAATAGATGATGCTGCTGACCGCGTCCACACGGATGCCGTCCGCGTGGAACAGATCAATCCAGAAGCACACGTTGGAAAGCAGGTAGCTGCAAACTTCGCCGCGGGCAAAATCAAACAGCATGGTGCCCCACTGGGCAATCTCGCCCCGGCGCGGGTCGGGATGGTTGTACAGATCCGTTCCGTCGAACTTGTACAGGCCCACTTCGTCGCGCGGAAAATGCGCGGGTACCCAGTCCAGAATCACGCCGATACCCGCCTGATGGCAGCGGTCAATCAGCTGACGCAGCCCGTCGGGCGTGCCGTAGCGCGATGTGGCAGAGTAGAAGCCCGTTACCTGATAGCCCCAGCTCATGTCCAGCGGGTGCTCCATCACGGGCAGAAGCTCGATGTGGGTATAGCCCATTTCCACCACGTAGGGGATAAGCTCGTCCGCCAGTTCCACATAGCTTAGAAAACTGCCGTCCTCATGGCGCTTCCACGATCCGGCATGAACCTCGTAGATGTTAACAGGGGAGGCGTTGGGATTGAACTGCCTGCGCTTTTCCATCCAGGCGGCGTCCTGCCAGGCGTAGTTGCCCATGTCGTAGATGCGGCTGCCGTTGTTTGGGCGCAGCTCGCTGTAAAAGCCGTAGGGATCGGCCTTCATGCGCCATAGCCCGTCCGCGCCCCAGACGGCGTATTTGTAGGTGGGGAACCCGTCCTCCTTCATGTTTTTCAGCAGTTCCTCTTCCGGCAGGCGCAGCTCCCAGGTGCCGTCAAACTGCTTGATCATGGGATGCCTGCTCCTGTCCCAGCGGTTAAACTCACCAACCAGCGACACGTGCTTTGCATTGGGGGCCCAGACGGCAAAATGCCATTTCTTTACATCACCTTCGTAGCAGGGATGCGCGCCAAGCATCTCATAAGCGCGGCGATTGGTGCCCTGATGAAAAGATTCACGTACCTCCGCCGTTGGCGCAGTATAAAGCATCGGATCACTCCTTACTGATTCTGAAATTGCGTATAAATAACCGATGATATTTTGGTACATCTATTGTATGCGCATCGTACTGCTTTCGTCAAGTGGATATTTTGCTTTTTAGTCGTTTTTAAAACAAATCATACAAAAAAACGGCATCTTTTGGGGACGCCGCCGCTGTTTGTCCATAAAGCCCGCCTGCGACGATCTTTTTGGCCGGAATCTGTCGGAAATCTTTTTGCAAAGCCGAAAATACCCTGCCTGAGCGGCGGAATCGGGCGATACGAACAAGCGTCAGAGGGGCCGAAGCCCCTCTGACAACCACTGGATGATTGACAATCTGAAGCGCCATCCTTAATCAATGCCGCTCAAACCGTTTTGAATCAGGTTCGCACGCTTCCTGTAAAAACGTTCTGCGTTTGTATGCCGGGGGCCACGGCGTGCAGGTCGCCGCCGGTTGTTTCCGGCTTGATCGCCGACAAACGGCTTACGCTTACTTCATAGGCAACTTTGTTCAGGGTGGTGCCGTCGGGCAGCTGCTTTTGATAGGCCCGGCTCTGGAAACGTCCCACCAGCTGCACCTTGTCGCCAATTTTCAGGTTGGCGGCGTAGCGCGCCGTGCGTCCCCATGTAATGCAGGGGATGTAGTCGCTCTTTCCATAGGAGCGGTTGACGGCCAGCATCAGATCAGCGATTTCGCGTCCAAAGGGCGTGGTGCGGTAGCTTGGCGGCTTGCAAAGCGCGCCGGTTAACTGGACACGGTTGGGGTTTTCTTCGTCGCCTTCACAATCGATCAGCTTTTGAGCAAAGGCGGTAATCAGCAGCCTGCCGGAGCCTTCGATCACCTTGTTGTAGCTGCGCAGCTGGCCTTCCAGGCAAAGCTGGCTGCCGTTGGTGATGGGAGCGTCCATCAGCAGCCGCTCGCTGAGGGTGATGGGCAGAAAATCCTCCGCGCCGCTTAGCCGCGGCACGCGCAGCGTGGTTACGTAGAACTGTTCGCCAAAGAGCTCGTGTCCAAATTGCAGGTTTTGACAGATCTGACCCTTCAGGTGGATGATGTTTCCGCTTTCTTCCATGTTTTTCACCTCATGCTATGGCTTTGGTTGGGTGGTGGTAACGGGGTGCTGCTTGCCCTGCACGTCGATGGTGTACGGGCCGTCCAGCAAAATTTCGCTGACGGGGATAATGGTGTATCCCAGCCCCTGATAGTGCTGGATAACGGTGGGCAGGGCGTTGACGATATCGTTGGAATCGTTGTGGAACAAAACAATATCGCCATTGTCTACGCGGTGTGTGCATTGCCTGATGATGTCCTGCGTACCGCGATCCTTCCAGTCCAGGCTGTCGATGCTCCATTGCACGGCTTCGTATCCTTCGGCTCTGGCAACGGTAATCACGCGGTCGTTGTACTCGCCGTAGGGAGGACGGAACAGCGTTGGACGTACGCCGGTTAGGTTTTCCACTTTGTCGCTCATGATACGCAATTCATCGCGTATGCCCTGCTCGCTTAGCTGGTTCATATGAGCGTGGGTATTGGAATGGTTGCCGATTTCGTGGCCGCGGGATGCAATTTCCTTCGCCATTTCGGGATAACGATCCACCCAGCCGCCAACCAGAAAGAATGTGGTTTTGACATTGTATTTGTCCAGAATATCCAAAATGGCAATGGTCTTATCTGCGCCCCAGGATGCGTCAAAGCTGATGGAAACCACCTTGTCGTCGCGCTGCACGCAGTAGATGGGCAGTTCGCGCTTTTGCGCTACCACGGCTGTCGCCTCTTCGTTCAAACCGATCGTATAGGCCGCGCAGGCTGCCAGCAGGCAAATGCACAGCATCAGCTGCGTAATCAGACGCTGTTTCGGTCCGGCCCTTGCGGGCTGGTCCTCCGGCCGGCCGGAAAGGCACCTGCCTTTTGGCTGAATGCGAAACGATTTCGTACCCAACTCCATCACTCCTTTGCAAAGAAGTATGTATGAACCTGCCTGAGGGGATATGCTCCATCCGTCAGCCTTTGGCAAAGAAAGTGAAAACATGACAAAAAGGCCGTTTCCCTGTGCGGGAACGGCCTGAGACGATCGGGAGGGCTGCAAGGAGCCCGGAAGAATCAGAGGGATCGGATTGCTTCGGGATTCAAAAGATTTTGGAGCGGGCGTCCTGAGAAGGCGGCCAGCATTTGTTCGGAGGCTGCCTGAGCCATCTGGTTGCGGGTGGCCAGGGTGTTGCTGCCAATATGAGGCGTAAGCTGCACATTGTCCAGCTCAAAGAAGGCGGGATTTACGTTGGGCTCGCCAATATATACATCCAGCGCAGCGCCGGCAATCCTCTTTTCGCGCAGCGCGTCGATCAGCGCCTCTTCATCCAGCACGGCGCCACGCGCGGTGTTGACCAAAAAAGCCGTCGGCTTCATCAGCGCGATCATGTCGCGGGAGATCATGCCGTGCGTTTCGGGCGTATGAGGACAGTGCAGGCTGATAAAGTCGCTTTCCTTCATCAGGGTTTCCAGATCCACATGCTCATCGCCCAGTGCGTCGCGCTCAGGCTTGGGTGTGCGCGCGGTATACAGTACGCGCATACCCATCACACGGCCAAAATCCGCCACCCTGCCGCCAATGCGTCCCATGCCTACAATGCCGAGTGTGGCGCCTTCCAGGCGGGTGCCCATGCGCCTGCCCATAACGAACAGCTCTTTGGGCTGCATGGTGCGCACCAGCCCGTCCAGCTCCCGCAGGCGGCGAGCCATGGACATCATATGCGCAATGGCCAGTTCCGCGGTTGAGGCCGTTACCGTTTCGGGAATGTTGACCACCGCAATGCCATGCTCCGTCGCGGCGGCAACGTCGATCGCGTCATAGCCTGCACCGTAGCAAACGATCAGCTTCAGCTTTCGCCCGGCTTCCACCATCTCGCGCGGAAACGGCGTGCACGCAAGCACGGCGTCTGCCTCGGGCAGCAGGGCAAGCATTTCCTCCCTGCTGAAACGAACCCCTGCCGGGGGAATGTGAACGGTGTGATTGTTTTCGTAAAGCGAGCGAAATCCATCCGAGGGAACCCCAAAGCTGACGATAATGGTAGCCATGCTTCCACCTGACTTTCGTATTTTGCTGCTCAACATGATAACAGCATTGGGGTGGAAACGCAAGCCCCCTGCATAGCGGAAGAACGCAAGGGACAAAATAGAGCAAATACCCGGGAAAGGCGGTGCCTGAATGAACAGAGAAGGTCAGGATACGGGAAAGCACTCCGCGTTGCGGGGCAGGATGAAGGCGGATGTGGCCATTGCGGGCGGCGGATTGACCGGGCTTAGCGTTGCGCTCTGGCTGAGCAGAGCGGGCTTGCGCGTGGCTCTGGCGGAGGCCGAGACGATCGGCTACGGCGCCTCCGGAAGCTGCTGCGGAATCGTAACGCCCTGCCGCGGATTGCAGTATGCCGCAATGGAAACAAAGCTTGGGGCTGCCGTTACGGATGCTTATGCACACACGCACATGAAGGCAATCCAGGCGATTGTTGAATTGTGTACCAGGCATGGACTGAATTTTTCAATACGGGAAGCGCCCGGCATGATCGTGGTCGAAAAGGATCATGCGAACAGGCTGCACGAAGAAGCGGAGGCAATGAAACGCGCCGGGCTTTCGGCCCGGGAGGAAGTCCTCGATCCCAAGCTGTTCGCCCGGCAGAAAGGCCTGCAGATCAGCCAGGTTTATGTATTGGACGCAAGCGCCTACCTGCAGGCGCTTGTTACGCAGGCCGAGGCAACCGGCGTGCAGATTTTTGAACGCTCGCGGGTAACCGCGGTGGAAACGGATGCCGTATACACCGAGGGCGGAAGCATTCAGGCGCCTTATATCGTCATTGCAACGGGATATCCCATCGTCAATACGCCGGGGTGGTATTTCATCCGCCTGGAGCAGCGCAGCATCAGCCTTATCCAATTGACAGGCGCGCGCGGCCCGAATGCTGTTTTCTTTTCGGAAGACGGCTCTTCTGCCTGCCGCGTCTGCGGGCAGAATGCCGTTGTGCAGACAAGCGGATGCTTTGTTGGTTACCGAAAAGGGTTTCAGGAGGATCCCGCCGCACCGGCATGGGCGAAGCGCCTTGGCATGCGGAAAACGGGAAGCGGCACAAGCGGCATTGAAACCTATACGCCGGATGGACTTGCATACATCGGGCCCTATTCCTCCAAAACGCCCGATCTGTTTGTTGGAACAGGATATGGGGGAAACGGCCTGGTGGGAAGCATGATGGCCGCTCAGGCGATCAGCGCACGGATCCTGGGCCTGCCCTCGGACGGCTATGAGATCTATTCGCCCTCCCGCGGTATAAATGGTCTGGCGATGCCGCTTCAACTGGGTACGCGATATATGAAAGGAATGTTTGGCGGCGCG
This sequence comes from Clostridia bacterium, assembly GCA_016297535.1. Lineage (GTDB taxonomy): Bacteria > Bacillota > Clostridia > Christensenellales > Aristaeellaceae > Limiplasma. The sequence continues at coordinate 7,125 of JAEDGL010000029.1, forward strand.
GAAACACCCCGATGCTCTCATATGGGATGCAGGCTTGTTTACAATCCGGTTTCCCGCCTGTGGGAATGTCCCTGCCATGGCTCGCGCTTTGATGGCATTGGCCGCGTTGTCAATGCTCCGGCCATCCACGCGGCCCAGCTGCGAGGACGCAAATAGCGTCTTTTCTTGAATTTTTCATGGCAAAACTATTGCATAACAGGAGTAGCTGTGGTAAAATAACTTTTGTTGTGATAACGGACGGTCCTCTTCCCCAGAAAGGCTGTGGGTACGAACGTCTACGAAGGAAGGAGGCCAATGAAATGAGTGAAATCATTCGTTCCATCGAGAAGGCTCAGCTCCGCACCGATCTGCCCAAGTTCAACATCGGTGACACCGTTCGCGTTTTCGTGAAGGTTGTGGAAGGCAGCCGCGAGCGTCTTCAGGCTTTTGAAGGCACTGTGATGGCTAAGCGCAATGGCAGCGTCCGTGAAACGTTCACCGTGCGTCGCGTGTCCTACGGCATCGGCGTCGAGCGTACGTTCCCTCTGCACAGCCCCCGCGTTGACCACATCGAGGTCATCCGTCGTGGTAAGGTTCGCCGCGCCAAGCTGTACTACCTGCGTTCTCTGCAGGGCAAGGCTGCCAAGATCAAGGAAGCCAAGCGCGTGTAATTCAAACGCAAACCCAGGGGCGCCCGAAACATTTTGGGCGCTCTTTTGGTATATATTCAGCATGATCTGTTTGGACAGGAGGAACCATATGAAAGGGTACGACACGCAGGCCGCTCAGGCATTTATTCTGGCGCATCTGGATCGCAGGGCATTTCGTTCCATCGCCAACGAACTGCCGCAGATGATTGGCGACATGATTACCTACGACCTGCATTTTATGCATGTGACCGGCGTTGTGGATGAGAACGGCGAGCAGGGCGAAAATGACTACGATGATGATGAAGCGTTTGAATACATTTACGACGCATGGTTGTCCGATCACCCCGGCGTAGATGACGAGGATATGCTTGTGGCCGCGCTGCTTAACGAATATATGGATCTGCAGTACCGCTATCTGTGCGAAAACGGCCTTGCTGAGGTGTAACAGTTAGGCGCTCAAACGTCAAACAGCAGGAAACTGCTTTTGACCCGGAGAACAGTTAACCGATTCCCATTCAAAGGAGCTTGCTTGAATGAAATGTCCAAACTGCGGAAAATGGAACCAGGCCAACCTGCCGCACTGCCGCTACTGCGGCGTGGAACTGCCTGTGGAAAGCGCCTATGGTCAACGCGGGGTACCGGCCTGGCAGCTGGAGCTTGAGGACAAGGTAAGAGCCAAAAGCTATATCCGCGTGGATGAAGACGGCGAGATTGAAAATACCGTTGATCCGCGCGACAAGCTGGCCGGTGATATGGCCGAATTGAAAAAGCGCAAGCTGGAGGGCGAGCAGAAGCAGCGTCAGCTGCGTCAGGAGGCCGCCCGGCGGGGAATGGCGCCCTCGGGCAGAACGGTGCGCACAACCAGCAACCGCAGTACCTTCTTTTCTGCATACGATAACCCGGAAACCACGCTCCGTCCTGTTGCGCCGGAGCTGGTGGAGGAGAGCCGTGTGGAGCCCGATGCCAGGCAGGTGTATCCCGCCAAATACCGTGCGTCCTACACACCCCAGCCCGAAGACGAGGTATACGGCTATGGCAATGCGCGCCGGATTGTCAATATTCAGAAACCGTCGGATGACGAAAACATCTATGACGGGTATCATGATACCAGCGCCTATCTGCCCGCCTATGCCAATCAGGACGAATATGAAAATTCGCTGCGCATGCGGCAGGCCAGTCCGGGACGAAAGCCGCGCCGCTACCGCGGCAGAAGAATTCTCCGCTTTTTGGCCATTGCCGGCTGCCTTGGGCTGTCGGCCTGGCTGATCCTGTCCTTCGTGCTGCCCAGATTTTTCTTTAACAACGATTCGGAAAAGCGCGTAGCCACCGTAACCCCCACGATACGCAACGATCTTGCCGCGCATACCATTGCCATTCCCGGCGAAGAGGGCCAGCGCATTACCATCCGCGAGCTTAGAACATCCGGCATTGTTACCGGCGGCGTTGCCACATTCGATGTGCAGGATCATGTATGGTACGATGATTACGACGATTATCTCCAGGATACCATGACGGTTACGCTTACACCGTATGTAATCACCGATTCCGGCAAGCAAAAGCCCCTGGAACCTGTTCGATATGAAATTGATATCCCGCTTTCGCCCATTGAGCTCAGCAAGCCGGACGGTACCTACAAGGAAGTCAGCACGGCGATGTACAACATTGTGTTCTATGTGCGGTCCGGCAGCAGCGTTACCATCAATGGGGAGGACTACAGCGATCTGGTCAATACGGATGACGGCAAGGTAAGCTACAACGCAACCGTACAGCCCATTGGCAACAACGATATCAACATTGTCGTGCGCAGCCAGTATTGCCGTGAAAACACCATGAAAATTACCCTGTACCGCGAAAAACAGGAAATTCCGTTGGATTTGGCCAGTGATATCGGCACTACCAGCAGCGCGCCAAGCGGCATGATGACCGTTCGCGGCACCACGCTGCCCGGCGCCATCGTACGGGTGCTGTCTCCCTATGTGGATCTGGATATCACCAATACGGATCTGGACGGCTCCTTCAGCTTTAACGCCAAATTTGATACCATCGGCAATAACACCATCGTTATTACCGCCGACTATCCGGGCAAAGCCACCACCCGGGTAGAGCATGTGGTTTACTATGTGCCCAATATTGACGTTTATTCCCGCAAGGCCTGGGATATCAAAACACAATATACGGATTTGATGGACAACATGTCGCTGAGAAAGGCCAATTCGCAAATTTATGTTTGCAAGGGCGTCATTACTTCCATTGATACCACCAAGCCGCAGCGTGCTTACATGAATATCGGCACGGAGGATAGTCCCAAAATGATCTACGTGGAAAATTCCTCCCGAACCACCTGGGAAGCCGGCAAATACTATCGCCTGTACGCGGATGCCTATGGCATGTATGACAGCATTCCCTGGCTGATTACCCGTTACACCTATACCGATTGATCCTGTGCGGGGAAAAGCCTGAACGGCAGGGTGGGGGAAGGAAACCAGCCCGTTGAAAAAGCCCGCCTTTGACGGGCTTTTTCAGCATTCCCCTGGTACGACCGAACGGTTTTTTGATAAGCAAATGGTTAGAAGGAGGGAGCTATGGCCGAAATAACGCTAACGCCTATGACAAGGCAATTGTGTCATGAATTCTTTTCAGGCTTTGAAAACGACGCCGATCTTTTTGCCGATATGAGCAAGTTTCAAAAATACGTGTATGCTGAAGAGCGGGTAAACGCGTTTTTTGAAAAGCAACAGGCAAAAGACCGCATCGCTCTGATGGTTCTGCTGGGAGAGCGTCCAATTGGGCAAATCATATTCAAGCAAATCGATGAGAGACAGCGGGAATGCACCTTGAGCATTCATATGCAAAACGATCAATACAAAGGCAAGGGCTACGGAACAAGAGCGGAGCAGCTGGCGGTTGAATATGCATTGAACGAATTAAAAATGAAAAGAATCCATGCGGATACGATTCTAAAAAACAAACGAAGCCAGCATGTGCTGGAAAAGGTGGGCTTTCGGTTTGTCAGATCGGACGGCACGTTTTATTACTATGTGCTGGAACGCTGAATGCCCGCGCATACGGCGGGGGTGATCCGGCAGGCTGGTGCTTCGCCGTATGCTGTGCCGGGCGGACCATTTTTGTCTTAGACGAAAGCAGTCTCAGTTCCTGACAAAAAAACACCTCAGAAGTGCTTCAAGTGAAGGGGGTTGCCTCATGATGAGACAACCCCCTTTTGAAAAGCAATACAATCCGTTACCGCTCGATCAAGTCGGTTTGGGAATGGGCATTCGTTTTCAGACGGGCAAAGGAAAGAAGAGGCCTCGCCAGTAGATTTCGCCGGTAAAGCCGTCAAACTGAGCGCCCGACTGAAAAAAGCAAACGTTTTGCACGCGGGGATTTGCGCAAAGCGTATTGACAAGCGCGTAGACCAAGAGACGCTCTTCCTCAGGTTTCAGGTCTTCGCACGTTGATGCAAAGGAGGGGGCAAAGTTGGCCAGCAGCGTTCTGTTGGAAAGCGCAAAGCCAAGGATGGTAGGATCCGTAATGCCTTTTTCCTTCATCACCGGCAGCAGATCCGGCCTGCTGTCGCCCGGCTGAGGGCCTTTGGCCAGCTCGCACAGCAGCACGCGCGGATTGGAACACTGAAAAAAGGAGATCGCTCTTTCAGAAGAGGCCAGCTTCTGTGTTTCCTGATCCGCATAATACAGGGTGCAATAATCGTAAATCAAGTTGGAAAAATCAGAGCGGGAAAAGGCATGCAGGGCGGGATCCCCCGCTTCCTCTTCCGTAAGCAGCAGCGAATCCACCGGCGCACCGTTGATGGAAAGCGAAACGTCGCTTACGTTGGGGAAAAAGCTGGATAGCGTGTAGCACAGGGAGGCGGTGCACTGCCTGCGCGTAATTCCGTAAGCCTCCAGCATATCGTCCAGATTGTGCGCAAAGTCCAGAGAAATGATCTTTCCGCCGTACGCGTCGTTCTCGGTCACAACGGGAGTTGTGGTTAAAAGATCGGCCAGCAGCGGAAGCTGAGGAGAGGCGATGGCCTGGTCGGCAGGACCGGCTGCAAGCTCGCGCAGGATGGTGGTAACCATATCAGGCTGGCGCTGGTTTTCAAAGCTGATGGTACGCGCCTCGCAAACCAGTCCTTCGCTGTTTTGCAGGGGAAAATACAGCGCTACATTGGCCGAAAAAGGCGCTGTCGCCGCACTCCCAATCGATGCACGGCGGGAAAGAAGCTGATCGTATACCGCGCTCAGATCACGTTCGCTGCTGCGGGTTAAAGCGCCCATGGGCAGCGTGTTGGCAATATCCAGGCCAACAGGCTTGTCCACCACAAGCACGTTTACATAATGGATCTCTTCCAGCTCGGTCAGGGTATTGGCAATGGCCTGGCAAACCATGTAGAGCGCTTCGCGATCCAGCTGCAGTGCGGATGCGCTTAAATTTACGGTAACCACGTCGCGGCTTACCTCCACAGGGTTGGCGCCGTAGAGCGAAAGCTTTACACTGCCGCCAAGGGAGGAGGCATCGCGGCTGCCGGTATAGGAGAGCAGGGCGCGGACAAGGGTTTCCGCCTCGGGGCGGACAAGGGAAAACGAAATGCTGGTTTCAACCGTGGTAAGGCTGATGCTGTCGTGGCTGGGTAAATGCAGCAGGGCGCTGCGCGTATACTCAAGCGCGGCGTCGCCAATGGGGGCGGCATGGCTTACCTCGGCAGGCGGAAGTGTTACGGAAGGCGTGCTGTCGGTAACCGGCAAGCCGTTGGCCGTACAGCCGCAAAGCAGGAAAAGCAGGCAGATCAGCAGAAAAATCAGCCTTTTGGCGGGCATGTCATCGATCTCCTTTGGCGAAGAATGGGGGATCAGCCTTGATGAATGGGAAGCTCTACGGTAAAGGTGGCGCCATTGCCTTCCTCGCTTTCCACGGAAACGGTGCCGCCGTGCATCAGCACCATCTGATGCACAATGCTCAGCCCCAGACCCGTACCTCCCGTATCGCGGCTTCGGGCTTTATCCACGCGATAGAAGCGGTCAAAAATATGCGCCTGATCCTCTTTGGGAATGCCGGGCCCGTTGTCGCTCACGGTCAGGATTGCGTCGCGGCCGGAGCGAACAAGCCGCACGCGGATGGTGCCGCCCTCCTGCGTGTATTTGCTGGCGTTTTCCATCAGGTTATAGATCACCTGCGTCAGCTTGGCGCTGTCGGCGTACATTTCACAGCGGTCGTTAAGCTGCAGCTTCAGCTCCTGATGACGCTTGTCCGTCATCAGCCTGAGACGGCTGGCCGTGTCGCTTACCAGCTGGGCAAGGCTGAAGGTGGTGCGGTTGAGCCTCATGGTTTTGGAATCCATGCTGACCAGCGTAAGCAGGTCGCTGATCACCATGTTCAGACGGTCGATTTCCTTGTTGATATCCGTCAGGAATTCCGTGCGCATTTCCTGATCCATTTCCGGCTGATAGATGATGCTTTCCAGAAGAATTTTCATGGTGGCCAGCGGCGTTTTTAATTCGTGGCTGGCGTTGGATACAAACTGGTTGCGGCTTTGATCCAGCATTTCCAGCTTTTCGGACATGGCATTAAACGTTTCGGACAACCGGCGCAGCTCACCGCTGCCCTGAACGGGCACGCGAACGGAAAAGTCGCCCCGTCCCATGCGCTGAATGCTGCGCGTAAGCGAAATGATAGGCCGGCTGATGATACGCGAGAAAACAAGCGCGATAATCATGGCCACGCAGGCGGCAATCAAAAAATAAAGAACCATCCTGTCCTGCAGGTTGAAGACGCGCTGCATCATTTCCTGAATGGGGGAGGAGTAGAGCAGAACGCCAATGGTGCGATTGCCCTCCACCAGCGCAGAAGCACAATAGGCCACCCATTCCGCTCCTCCGTCAAAGGGCTGGAGAAGACGGATCGGATTAAACGTTTGCGCCTGCTCGGCCTCCTTGAGCGTATGCACGCCGTAGGCGGTGGTTTCGCCCAGGGAGAGGATGCTCGCCACCTCCGTAACCAGCATGCGCGAACCGTTGCTCTCACGTAAACTGTCGGATTGTACCTTTCCGCTGGCGTCCAGCACCAAAAGCCGCCCGCCCAGATCGGCGCTGGCGGCTTCCAGCTCCTGCTGCAGGGCAACCGTATCGCACGCTGAATACAGCGGGGTCAGTTCTTCTGCAAGCTTGTTGGTATTAGCACGATCCTGACGCATGCGGTCGTCGAACAAATAATCGCCCACCAGCCCAATCAGGGAGGTTGCTACCGCGTAATAGCTGACCCCCAGAACAAGCAGGAAGGCGAGTATAATCTTCCAACGGATGGAAGTAAACGGGGTATTAGTCTTTGTCGGTGAAATAGTAGCCCACTCCCCACTTGGTGAAGATAAATTCAGGCTGAGCGGGATTGCGCTCGATCTTCTCGCGCAGTCTGCGGATATGCACGTCAACCGTGCGCGCGTCGCCGGTATAATCGTACTTCCATACGGTTTCCAGCAGGGATTCGCGGCTGAATACCTTGCCGCGGTTGTTGACAAACACCTGCAGCAGATCAAACTCCTTGGCTGTAAGGCGGATATCCTTGCCGCCCAGCGATACAGAACGGTTGATGGCGTTGATCTCCATATCGTGCACCTTGATCACCTTGCGGAGCTCGTTCTGCACGCTGCCGGATGCGCGGCGCATAATGGTTTTGATGCGCGCCTTGACCTCCAGAATATTGAAGGGCTTGGTCATATAGTCGTCCGCGCCGTATTCCAGGCCGAGGATTTTATCGATCTGCTCGCCCTTGGCGGTAAGCATAATGATGGGCACATTGCTGTGCTCGCGAATGCGCTGGCACACGGTGATGCCATCTACCTTGGGCAGCATAACATCCAGCAAAATAAAATCAAAATGGTTGGAGAAGAATTTGTTCAGCGCTTCCTCTCCATCTGCAGCGGAATCGGTTTCAAAACCTTCCTGCTCAAGCGTGTATTTCAAACCCTTGATAATCAGGGGCTCGTCATCGACCAAAAGAATCCGCTTTGCCATCGGCTTCTTCCTTTCCTGTACAATGACACAGCCAGGGTATGACCGTGTCAGGAGATTGAGATATTTACATTGTAAAACCAATTATGAAAAAAATCAAGCCTTTTGAAACAAAAACTTCATAATTTATTTGATGAATATACATTTGAGAAACAAACAAGCTGCGCAGCTGATCATTGCAGCGTACGCAGCTTGGCAAGGTTGTTCTTTACAGGGATTGAAGAGCGGCTTCCACTTTTTCGCGTGTGGCATAGTTGAGAGGAGAAAAGCGGCCTTCCAGCGCTTTTTCCAGCTTGGCTTTGGCAGAGGCCTTGTCGCCTGCTTCCAGATCGTATTGTGCTAAAAAGTACAGGGTATCGATCTGTCCGGGCTTTAGCACCAGGGCTTTCTCAAAATACGCTTTGGCCTTTTCCTTATCGTTGCCAAGGCGGTAGTAGGCCTGTCCCAGGTTATCCAGGGTGATGGCATCCTCGTCATCGTACTCGTAGGCTTCCTGGTTGAAGGAAACGGCCTTTTCAAAGTTTCCTGCTTCCACATACAGATAGCCGAGGGTTTGGTAGACCATGCCGCTGGGGCCCTTTTGATGCATACGCTCCAGAAGCTCGATGCCCTTTTCGATATTGCCCAGCTTGTATGCGCAGGAGGCATAATTGACCATCAGCTGGCGGCGGTTGTCTTCGGACATGGGGTATTTTTGGATTTTGACCAGCAGCTCACGGGCCTCCTGGTATTTTCCGGAACGGATCAGCAGCACGGAATAGGTAAGCAGCGCTCCCATTTCCTTCAGGCCTTCCTTTTCGGCCTCGGCATACAGTTTCATGGCGCCTTCGGTGTCGCCCTTGTTTACCAGTACGGACGCTTTGCGCGCTTTGATGGATGTCAATAAGCCCATCTGGGGAACCTCCCTTATCTGGATTGGTCGGATAGTTTGCGTCTCAAACGCGAATAACGGTATTGTAACGCTTTTTGGCGCTCTTGTACAGTAGCATCATGAAAAAGTGTGGGTTCGGAAAGCAGAAGAAGCGCCTGACGGGTGTAGCTGAGAGCGCCGGCAATATCCTTGAGCTGATGCTCATACAGCTTGGCCAGCGCCTCACAGGCGGCAACCGGCTCTTTTCCCTGCGTAAGCATGGCCTGATACAGTTTGACGGCCGCATCGCAGTTGCCCTGCCGCTTTTCCAGCCTTGCCATGGCCTGGTACGATTCGCCAAGCAGGCCTTTCTCGGCGCTCATACGGTAGCATTTCATGGCCTTTTCCCGTTCGCCCCGTTTTTCCATGGCTTTTGCCAGCGAAAAAAGATCTTCTCCTTCACAGATTCTTTCCGGTTGATCCACCTGAGAGCACAGAAAATAAAACAGCTGTGCCAGGCTGACGATATCCTGCTTGTTGTGCTCCAGAATTTTCATCAGCGGGGCAAAATCACCGTCCTTAAGGTACTGAAAATAAGTCTGTGGCACCAGCGCGCCGGGCAGATCGTCATCGCGCTGCACATGCAAAAGCTGTTCCTCCAGATTGCCAAGCCTGCAGCTTTTCAGGCGCAGCTTCCACATGCGGCGGGCCGGATACAGCACATCGGCATGAACCTCGGGAATGTGCGCGTTGGCAATACGGTTGATCAGGAAACGGGATTTCAGCAGGGGTACGTCAAAGGTGCGGCCGTTGAAGGTGCACAGGATGGTAAAGCGCTGCATCAGCCCGTCCAGCAGCCGCAGCATTTCCGGCTCCTCCGGATAATCGTGCATCAGAAACTGCTCCACCACAAAGCCGGAGGCAGTAAAATATCCAACGCCAATTTGAAACGCGATGGTGCCTACTCCGCCGGAAAGCCCGGTGGTCTCGGTGTCCAGAAACAGCACATCCTCCGGCGCGATGGTTTCGGGAAACGGGCATCCAAAGATGCTTTCCAGCACATCGCGCTTTGCGTGGCTGCGATCCGCAAACAGCGACAGGGGAAAGACGGCTTCGCTGCGGTAGCAGGCCAGTTCGCGCTGTTCTTCCTGCGGCTTTGGCGCGGGTTTTGAGGGCTGCGCATCCAGCATGCGCAGCTTGTTGAGCAAATTGGCCATCAGTTCAGCAGCTCCTTCAGCAATGAAACGGCGCCGGCCTTGCCCTGCTCGCCAACCTCAATTACGGGGCCTACGCAGCTGGGGCAGCCGCATTCGCAGCCGCAGCTTTGGGCAATCTGCAGCGCATGCTCCAAAAGCAGCTCCTGCATCTGGTAAGCCTTCTCGCTAAGGCCAATGCCGCCGGGATACGCATCGTAGAGGAAAATGGTCGGCCGGTCGGTAATCGGCGCCTTTACCTGATAAACCACGTTGATATCACGCGGCGCACACATCAGATAGAGGGGAGCCACAATGGAGAGCAGATTTGTAACGCCTAACAGCGCGCCCTGCAGTGCGTCGTTGGTATAGCGAAGGCTGATGCTGTCCGGAATCGTCCACCACATGCCAACGGTATGCAGATCGGTCTGCGGCAGGCGAACCTCGCCAAAGCCGACGGTTTCGTGGGTATCAAGCTTGAACTTTTTAAACATTTTGACTATGGTGCTCACACGAAGCTCGCCCAAAGTGAGACCGGCGCCGCAGGGAAGAGTTTTCTCTTCCATATCGTCCAGAATGTGCAGGCTTACGTTCAGGTCCGCATCGGTGTAGTAATCCGTGTCAACGGCCTTGATATACGCCTTGCAGCTGTCCATATCCAGCTGCTGCACCTGATACATACGCGCATCATGCATATAGATGGCGTTTTCATGCAGCAGCATGGGAACCGTATAGCGGTCCATTTCGCCAATAACACGGTGATGGGCCGGATTGGTGATGTCGATGATCACAAAATTTTCTGTTTTGGCGCTTCGCAGGCTGATTTCACCGGAGGGAAGTTCTTCCTCCATCCAGTAGTATTTGCCGTCCAGATGGCGCAAAATGTTGTTTTCGGACAGATATTCAAGAAACTCGGAGGTATCCGGCACATTGCCAAAGCATTCGTTTTCTTCAAACGGCAGCTCATAGGCGCTGCACTTGATGTGAGAAAGCAGTACATACAGATTGTTGGGCTGTACAAGCGCGTTTTCGGGTGAAGCGGTAAAAAAGTAATCAGGGTTCTGGATGATGTACTGATCCAGCGGTGCGGAGGAGGCCACCAGAATGGTAAGCGCGGTATCCTTGCGCCGGCCAGCGCGTCCGGCCTGCTGCCAGGTGCTTGCAATCGTGCCCGGATAGCCGCACAGGATGCACGCCGTCAGCGAGCCGATATCAATGCCCAATTCCAGCGCATTGGTGGATACAACCATATCCACCTGGCCATCCCGCAGGCCGCGCTCGATATCGCGCCGTTCGCTGGGCAGATAACCGCCCCGGTACCCGCGAACGCGGTCGGTAAAGCCGTAGGCGTTGCGCACACATTCTTTGAAATGGCGTGTGATCACCTCCACCTGCAAACGGCTCCTGGCAAAAACGATGGTGGGAATCCCGTTTCTGAGAAACTGTTCTCCGATGCGTTTTACCTCGTTAACCACCCCGCGCCGGATGCCCAGCTGGCGGTTGACAACAGGCGGGTTGTAAAACACAAAATGCCGTTCGCCGGTGGGCGCGCCATTGTTGGTTACGGCGGTGATATCGCGCCCGGTAAGCTGCCGGGCAAGCTCCACGGGATTGGCAATGGTTGCGCTGCACAGGATAAACTGCGGATGGCTGCCGTAAAACGCGCACAAACGCAGCAGACGGCGCAGCACGTTGGCCAGATGGCTGCCAAAAACGCCGCGGTAGGTATGGATTTCGTCAATCACAATATACTGGAGGTTTTCAAACAGCTTGACCCACTTGGTATGGTGGGGGAGGATGTTGGCATGCAGCATATCGGGATTGGTAACCACGATGTGCCCGGCCTGACGGATGGCCTTGCGCGCCGCGCCCTGCGTATCGCCGTCGTAGGTATAGGCTTTGATGTTTACGCCGAGCGCCTCAATCATCTCGTACAAGCCGCTTACCTGATCGGCGGACAGCGCCTTGGTGGGAAACAGGTACAGGGCGCGCGCATCCTCGTTTTGCAAAATGGCGGATACCACAGGCAGGTTATAGCACAGCGTTTTGCCACTGGCCGTTGGCGTAACCACCACAAAATCCTTTTTTTGCTGCGCAAGGTCGTAGCATTCCGCCTGATGGGTGTAGAGACGGTGAATGCCCCGCGCGTGCAGAACCTGCTTTAAGCGCTCATCCATGGTTTGGGGCAAGGGCAGGTAACGCCCCTGCGTGGCAGGCAGGGTGCGCCACTCGGTTACGCATTCCATAAAGGAGGAATCCGCTTTCAAGCGATCAATCAACTGATCCACATTCATACAAACGACTCCTGTTCCATAGGCGTATTACAAAGAGCGAACGTTTGTTCTTTTTCCATTATAGCATGCAGGCCGCCCTTGCACAAGGCTTATTTCACCAATTCCATCAAATCCAGAAAGCCATCCGTAAAGGCTTCGCTGCCGTCTGCAAACAGCCAGGAAGCTTCGGCTTCGGGAACCGATTCAATCAGGGCTCGGCTGTCCTCGTAGGGCAGCACGAACGCAGCTGTGGACAAAAAATCCGCCAAACCGGAATTGGGATGGATTACGCTGACCGATCGCATATGCGCGGCGGGATAAAGCGTTGCAGGATCAATAAGATGGTGATAGCGCTGACCATTGAGCTCGTAATAGCGCTGATAATCGCCGCTGGTGACAATGCTGCGGTTCTTGAGGCCCAGCTTGAGCCGGGTGGATACACCATCCACGTCTTCAACGGCAACCGTCCATTGGGCACGTCCGTCCCGGGGCGCATCGCCGCAAATCACGTTTCCACCCGCGTTAAGGATAAAGGAGCTTAATCCTGCCTCGCGCAGCTTGTCGGCTACCTTCTGCGCGGCATAGCCCTTGGCCACAGCGCCAAGGTCAAGCTGTAAACCGGGATCTGCATACAGCACCGTACCGGCATTTTCGTCGATGAGTACATCTGCATAGTTTGTATGCTCTGCCGCTGCAGCAAGCGACTGCTCATCGGGAACATAGCTTGTATCGGTTCTGGCGTTGTGCCACAGGCGCAGAACGCTTCCCATGGCTGGGTTTGTACCCGTGCTATAGAGCGTTTGCCAGTCTCGAACCTTCAAAAGCAGATCAATCAGCTCCGGCTCGGCATGGGTATAGCCGCCTGGGGCGCTTTGATTGAGCTTGTACAGATTATCTACGCCTTCATAAGCGTTGTACTGGTCGAATATTTCGTGATACCGGGTCATCTCGGATTGCGCAAGGCTGGCATAGGTTTCAAACTCTTCCTCGCTTTGCGTATAGCCGATCAGCGTAATAATGGTATCAAAGGTGCCAAAGAAATAATGCTGATGCTTTTCATAAACCGCCTGCTGCGCGCAGGAGGATGATACAACCAGCGCAAGGGACAGCCAGATTAGCACAAGGCAGCGCTTCATAAAACCACCTCAAAAGGAAATTTGAAAAAGGGACGGACTCCCGACGAGCCGTCCCTTCTGAATGGAACTGATTATTCGGCAGTCAGCTGGCTGGCAGCCTGAGAAAGCGCCTCTATTACGGCGTTGGTGGTGTAGGTAGCACCGGCAATGGCATCGATATCGTCCGCGGATACCGGCAGGGTCTTGCCGATGAACTGCTTTTGGAAGGATTCCTCCAGCGCAGCAGCGCCAAAGCCCTCGGTTTCGGCAAACTGATCATCGCCAATCTTAATGGCGGTAATGGTGTTGTTCTCGTCCACAGTTACCTCCACCGCCACGGGACCGGCAAAGCCCCGCGCGGAGCCGGTGAGCGCCGTGGCGCCGGTTTCGGCAGCGGGAAGGGGAATGCTGTTGAGCGCTTCGATGACCGCGTTGGTGGTGTAGGTGGCACCGG
>JAEDGL010000183.1 GCA_016297535.1 Clostridia bacterium
GAATCTTTCCCTCCTGTCAGAACAGGGATTCTGGCAGGAGGGCTTTTTTGACATGCTGAGCCTGCTATCCGAAAATGGCAGATTTTTTTGTATGGGTGAATAAAAGAAGGCTGCATTCCCGTCTGTATCCATGAAACACCAAAGAAAAGGGGGGATGCCGCGTGAAGATCGAGGAGCTCATCGATCTGTATGGCGACGACATTCTCAGGCTGTGCACAGCCTACCTGGGCGACCGGCAGCTAGCCGAGGACGCTTTTCAGGAAACGTTTTTCAAGGCGTGGAAGGCGCAGAGCCGTTTTCGCGGCGACAGCAGCGAAAAAACGTGGCTTGCGCACATTGCGGTCAATACCTGCCGCGATGTGCTGCGCTCCGGATGGTTTCGCATGTGGCGCAGAAGCAAGCCCATTGAGGAGCTGCTCCATCTAACCTCGGACACGCCCATGCCGGAGGATTCGCCCGTGCGCGCGGCGGTGCTGGAGCTTCCCGGCCAATACCGCGAGGTTGTGCTGCTCTATTATGATCAAAACATGAAACTCAAGGAAATTGCGCAGCTTCTGCATCTGCCCCAAAATACCGTTGCCACACGGCTGCGCAGGGCGCGCAAGCAGCTGCAAAAAAGCCTGAAAGGAGAGATTGAGCTGTGAAGAAGGAAGACTTTGTTTCTCTTTACCGTGCCGGAATGGCGGATGTGCACGTCTCTCCTCCATTAAAGCGCAGAACGCTGGATGTAATCGAAGGAAGGGAGCCTGTGATGATGAAGAAAAAAGTGCCTGTGGTTCTGATGATTGTGCTTGCCGTTTTGCTGATGGGTGCGGTAGCCGTTGCCTCCGTTGCCCGTATGGGCATTGTGGATTTTGCCTCCCGCATGTCCGGGGCCTATGTGCCGCAGGATGCGCAGACCTATGTGCAAAAGGATGTGCTTACGCTGGAAAGCGACGTGGCCACCGTATACCTGCGCGAGCTGTACTATGACGGCGCCATTTCCCGCATGACGGTGGAGGTGGTGCCCGCAAACGCGCGGACGATGCTTCTGGGGGCGGATATGCTGGCGCCGCAGGATTACTGGGACGGCTTCAGCCTGAACGGCGCGCAGGAGGAGGCGGAGCCGCCCACCATTGCGCAGGTATACCGGCAGGGCGGCTATCAGGCGGCCTACGCGGTGGATGCCTGGCTCTGGCCGGAAACCGGCGATACCAACGGCGGCAGCGGCGACTGGATCATCGGGGAGGATGGAACGCTGACCCTGTATCTGGAGGAAGAATACGACAGCGTTCAACCGCAGCGCGATGTGACGTTTGCCCTGTACCTTACCCCGTATGCGCAGCCCTTTGGCGAGTGCGAAGAGTATATGGCCCCCGATCCGCAGACGGTATTGCGCTCGCCCCTTACCCTTTTCCAGGCGGAGTACGACAATCAGACCTATGTAAGCACCGCCGCGGCCGATTATCCCAGCGTGGGCGTGCGGGTGGAGGAAATTCGCATGGAGGTGCGCGCTCAGGATATTCACGTAACCATTGACTATACCGTAACCGATCGCGAGGCCTTTGACAGGTTGGAGCATGGGCTGTGGTTTGAATTTGTGGATCCCGACAGCACGGCTTTGGAGCCCTACGACCAGCGCCTTGCCCAGGGCATGAGCGGCGGGGGATGGGCAGGCCCCGTTGAGGGGGAAGACCGCGAAACCGCCGTGCATTACCGCCAGAGCGAATCGCTCGGCCGCAACGAGCTGCACCAAACCTATACCCTGCGCGTCTTCGACGCGTGGCAGAAGGATCGCTTTGAGACCAACACCTTCACCATGAAGCGCGTTGAGTAAAGCAAATGCCGCCCCCGGCAAGGGGCGGCATTCATCACACACAAGCCCGTTACAGCAGCGCAGGCTGCTGTGACGGGTTTTGCTTGTAGAAAAAGGCTGGCAGCTGTTGACATTCCCCATGCGAACGCTTATACTGATGCTGGGTTATTCCAGGCATCAGCAAACCCGGGACAAACCGGGGGAATAACCGGCGAAACGCAAAAAACACCGCACCACGGGGAGGATGTACCGATGAAAAGACATGTAATCACCGCGCTGCTCCTGTGCATGGCGCTTTGCCTGCCTGCATTTTCGCAGTCTCAGGGAGAAGGAACGGACAAGCCAATGCTGGACATCGTTTGGCTTGTTGATACGACGGGGTCGATGGATAAATCGATTTATATCGCAAAAAACCATATGGACAGCTTTCATAACGTTCTGAAGGACTCTTTTGATGTGCGTTATGGTCTGGCAGCCTTTGGCGACGTAACGGTTTCCAGGGGGGCCACAGGCTGGGATTGGCCTGAAGTAACAAAGCCGATCCTAATGAATGGAAGCAAATGGACGAGTGCTGTTGAGGTACTGAAAAATCACCTGGAAATAAAAGAAGGATGCCTGCCGAGGTACTGGGGCGAAGATACCCCCGAAACCTCCACCAACGCAATCATCACGGCGGTAGAAAGCTATGACTGGCGGCCTGGAGCCATCCGCGAGATTGTTTTGCTGACGGATGCGAAACCCAAGAATGCAAAAGAATACACAGTCAATGGACAAAAAGTCAAGGTTTACTCGCAGGAGGAAGTAATCCAGAAATGCAAGGATAACAACGTCTCCGTGTGCCTGGCGGATGCCAATGCCAATAGTTGTAGTGATGATTACAGCAATATGATACCTGCTTTGGGCGGTATATCTAAAACTTATAATGAAGACACATCAACGGAACCGATTGCCCTATGGATTTACAACACCCCGCTTGTCATAACCCAGCCGGTGGACTGCAATATTCGCGTGGGGCAAAACGCAACCTTTACGGCGGCAAGCCTTTCCGGGAAAGCAGTCAAATACCAGTGGTATACCCAGGCAGATAAGCTGGTTAAGGAAGGTACGACAACCGGGCCTGTTACGCTGACCATTTCCAATGCGCAGAAAACCCTGAACGGCGCGCGGTACTACTGCCGCTTTACCAACACGGCCACAGATGATGCACGCACCATTGACACGAAACACGTTACGCTTCGCGTTGCTTCGAACTTTGAGATAACCGAACAGCCGAAGGATCAGCGCGTGGAGGCCGGACAGAACGCAGGCTTCACAGTTGCGGCAGTGGGTGACGGTCTCACGTATCAGTGGCAAAAGCAAAGCGGCAGCGATTGGGTAAACATGACCGGCGAAACAGGCGCAACGCTTTCCCTGAGTCAGGTAACGCTGGTGGACAATGGCAGTGTGTACCGCTGTGTCGTTAAGGATATGATCAGCGATTACACCGGCGGTAAAACGCTTACCAGCGAAGAAGCCACGCTGACGGTGGTGGCCGCGCCCGCCATTACGGAGCAGCCGCAGGATATGTTTGCGGAGGCCGGACAGGACGCAACGTTCACGATGAAAGCGACGGGCGACAAGGTAACGTATCAGTGGCAGCAGCAGATAAACGGCGTATGGACGCCGATGGACGGAGAGACGGACGGAACGCTCAAGGTGCCCGCGACGGTGGAGAAAAACGGCCGCCGCTACCGCTGCGTGGCCACAAGCAGCTTGGGAACGACCATCACCAGCAATGAGGTGACGCTGACGGTGGCCGCCGCGCCCGCCATCACGCTGCAGCCGCAGGACGTGTGCATGGTGGCCGGACAGGACGCAACGTTCACGATTGAAGCGACGGGCGACAAGGTAACGTATCAGTGGCAGCAGCAGGTAAACGGCTTCTGGACGTCGATGGACGGCGAGACGGACGGAACGCTCACGGTGCCCGCGACGATGGAGAAAAACGGTCGCCGCTACCGCTGCATGGTGAAAAGCAGCTTTGGTACAACCATCACCAGCGACGAGGTGACGCTGACGGTGTTTGTTGTGCCGCAAACCGGCGATTCGTCCCCGCTGTGGCTGTGGGCGGCGCTGTGTGCGGTGAGCCTGCTGGGCATCGCGGTGCTGCGGCGCAGAAACGCATAATCGGAAAAACAGCAGGGCAAAGGGGTTGATCAAAAAATCCCTTTGCCCTGTTATCAAAAACCGTACAGGCAGTTGTCAGAGGGGCCGCAGCCCTCCGACTCTTGTTCCGAGCCCAGCGACCTGTGCGCTGGGCTC
>JAEDGL010000184.1 GCA_016297535.1 Clostridia bacterium
ATAAACGCGTAGGGATAGTAGAAGGTGGTCAGCACCCAGATCATGCCGCCCAGCGTGTAAATGTTGAGTGGGCCGGGCGCGTCGCTCAGGCGGAACAGCGCGCGCAGGATTTCGTTAATGGTGCCTACGTTGGGGTTAAGCAGGCGCAGCCACGCCATGGCGCCCAGATAGGGCGGCACCATGTAGGTAAGCACGAAAAGGCTGCGGAAAAACTTTTTGCCGTACAGGTTGGTGCGCCCCACCAGCCATGCCAGCGGGAAGGCCAGCAGCGTGCCCAGCACCATGGTGGCCGCGGCGGCGATCAGCGTGTTGCTCAGCGCGCCCAGGTTCATGGGGTAGGTGTAGAGGCGCTTGAACACCTCAAAGGTAAACGTGCCCTCCGGGAAGAACGCCTTGATTACCAGATAGATCAGCGGCATTACCTGGAACAGCACCAGAAAATCCACAATCACCAGGATCACAATCCATTTGGCATCCATATGCCAGCTGTGATCCGCGCGCAGCAGGAAATACAGCAGCACCAGATCAAACAAAAGCACAATGCCCGCAAGGATCACCGTTTTGGTGTTGGAAAGCACCAGCTGCTGCGCCCAGGAGATATCGTTGTCCACAATCATGCCATAGGCCGTGATGCGCGCATCGGCGCTGCGGGCGGCCTTTTTGAGGCCGTTGACATGCTCGCTGTTCAAAGGCTCGCTGCTTTCGCTGGCGCTGGTCAGAAACAGCTGCATCAGGATGCCGGCGCGCTCCAGGCCTTCCTTGCCCTCCACAGCCGCGGCGGCAAGCTCGGGCAGCACGGTGGATTCATCCGCCACGCCCGCAAGCGTGCGCGCGCGGAAATCCTCGCGCTGATCGGGGGTAAAGGCGGCCATGGCCTTTTTTTCCTTGGAGGATACCTTGGGCCCGGCCACGGAATAGGTAATCGCCAGCAGCTCCAGCTGCTCTCTGGCGGGGTCGGAGGCATCCATGAGATATGTATCTGCAGCGGCGGCGCGGTCCTCTTTGGCGGCGTCGGTCCAGGCGCCGGCAAGCAGCTCGCGGCTGCGCTGTTCAATGGCGGTTTTCAGGGGAGCGTCCAGGCCGTCCATCACGGGCCGGATGCTCTTTTCGTACAGGCTGTCCACCTCGGGGGCCAGCTTGTGGATATAGCCGAACGCGGCCTCCTGATCGAAGCCGGATTGCCGGTAGGCATTCATGCCCCACAGCCCCGCGGCAATCAGCGCGGCGCCCAGCAGCAAAAAAATGAGAAGGCCGAGCTTGCAGCGGATCTCGGCGGCGTTTCGGGTTCTCTTTTCCGTTTGTACCTGCATCCAAGTACACTCCTCGGCGATAGTCGTTGGGGGAAGCCGCCGGAAGGACGGCCTCCCCCAGATGAAAGGAAGTCAGTTTCAGCCGTTACTCAACCGTAACGCGCTCCTGGAACTCGGTGCGGATTTCATCGCGCTGGGTGTAGCAGCGTACCCAGTCAACGCCCATGTCCTTGGCAATCAGGCCGTCGGTATCCACGGAGTCGTAGGGCACATCCTTCATGCCGGCAAACACGCTGTGCATGTAGCCCTGCAGGATCAGCTTCTGGCCTTCCTCGCTCAGCAGCCAGTTGGCGACGGCCTCGCAGGCCTCGGTGTTCATGTTGGCGCTCTTTTCCTCAGCCACGATCATGGCCGTGGAGGGGATCAGGATTACGCCGTCCTCGGGGTAGATGCAGGCCAGCTTGGAGCCCTTTTCCTTGCGCTCCTTCAGCACGGATTCTTCCAGAATCATAACGGCCTTGCACTCGCCGGTTTCCAGCTTGCCCAGCGCCACGGAGCCGGACTCGATCATCACGTCGTTGGCGCCCAGGGCGTCGAAGTACTCATAGCCGTACTTGTCGGTCAGCGCGGCCACGGCGGCCATGGTGGTGCCGGAGGTAAGCGGGTTGCCCATGGAGATCAGGCCCTTGAGAGAGGGATCCTCGGCGAACTCCTTAAAGGTTTTGGGCAGCTGATCGGGGGTGTAGAGCTCGGGGTTGTAGGCAAGCACCATGTTGCAAACGCGAACGGGGTACCAGTAGCCCTCCTCGTCATAGGGGAAGCGCAGCACCTTGTCGGCGTCCTCCACGGTAAACTGATGCAGCCAGCCGCCTTCCTTCAGCTCCAGGGAGTAGGCGGGCTCGGCCACCAGCATCATGTCGCAGCCCAGGGTGCCGGTTTCCATTTCGCCGGCCAGCTTGGTCTGCAGGGAGCCGGTGCCGCCGTAGAAGAATTCCACTTCCAGATTGGGGAATTCGGCTTTCAGCTGTTCGCTCATCATATCGATTACGAACTGGTAGATGGAGGTGTAAATGACCACCTTGCCTTCAACATCTTCGTTAACGGCAAGCGCGCCGGGCACCACACCCAGCATCATCACAAGGCACAGCAGCAGGGCAACAAGCTTTTTCATGGTTTGGGATCCCCTTTCATTGTTGATTTTATTTTTACACCGTTTCTTGCACCCGGTGTAAAGTACGCTACAAAATGGATATGCAGTTCAACGGCCATTTCATCAATCTTATTGTAGCAAAAAGCCCGGGGGATTGCAAGCATGATTTGAACGACAAAAAACCAGCAAAAAAGAGGAAGCGGGACGCTTCCTCTCGGCGTGTCGAAAAAGCTCGCTTCGCGATCTTTTCCGACGGGAATGCACCATTTGCCTACTCGCCTGCGGCTCAGGCCTTTACCTGCCTGGCAAAGGTATCGCGCAGGCCCACGGTACGGTTGAACACGGGCCTTTCGGCGGTGGAATCGGGATCCTTGCAGAAATAGCCGGTGCGCAGGAACTGATAGGTGGTTCCGGGCGCGCTGTCCAGCACAAAGGGCTCCACAAAGCCATTGCAGATGGTAAGGCTGTTGGGGTTGAGCTGCTTGAGGAAGTCGTAATCCTTGCGGGTAAGCGCATCTCCGGCGTCCTCTCCCTCGGCGGCTTCCTCCACATCCACCACGGGCTCGACGGTTTCCTCCTCCGGGGCGGCTTCGTCCCCGTCTTCGGCCAGCAGGGGCTCGTAGAGGCGGGCCTCAAAGGGCACCGCATCCGCGGCGGATACCCAGTGCAGCACCTTGCCCTTGATTTTGCGGTCCGCGCCGGGGGTGCCGGAGGCGGAATCCAGGTCCACGGTGCACTGCACCTCCACGATGTTGCCGTTTTCATCCCTGGTGCAGCCCTCGCACCTGACGATATACGCGCCCTTGAGGCGCACCTCAAAGCCGGGGTACATGCGCTGGAACTTCTTGGCGGGCACCTCCATAAAATCGTCCGCATCGATGTACAGCTCGCGGCCGAAGGTTACCTGATGCACGCCCATTTCGGGGTTGTCGGGATGGTTTTCCATGGTGAGGGTTTTGGTTTCGCCCTCGGGCCAGTTGGTCAGCACCACGCGGATGGGGTTGAGCACGGCCATGGCGCGTGCGGATACCCTGCCCAAATCATCGCGCACGCAGGCCTCCAGCAAAGCGGTATCCACGGTGGAATCCGCCTTGCTCAGGCCGATGCGGCTGACGAAATCGCGGATGGCGGCGGCGGTATAGCCGCGGCGGCGCAGCGCGCTCAGGGTGGGCATGCGGGGATCATCCCAGCCGCGCACAAAGCCGCCCTCCACCAGCGCGCGCAGCTTGCGCTTGCTCATAACGGTCCGGGTCATGTTCAGGCGGGCAAACTCGATCTGCCGGGGTCTGGCGGGCAGCATATGGGCGCTGTGCTCCACCACCCAGTCGTACAGGGGACGGTGAATTTCATACTCCAGCGAGCACATGCTGTGGCTGATGCCCTCCATCGCGTCGCCGATGGGGTGCGCAAAGTCGTACATGGGGTAGATGCACCACTTGTTGCCGGTGCGCCAGTGCTCCTTGTACAGGATGCGGTACATGGCCGGGTCGCGCATGACGATGTTGGGCGAGGCCATGTCGATCTTGGCGCGCAGGGTATACTTGCCCTCCTCAAATTCGCCATTGCGCATGCGGCGGAACAGATCCAGGCTTTCCTCCGCGGGGCGGTCGCGCCACGGGCTGTTCTTGCCGGGCTTGGTGAGGGTGC
>JAEDGL010000030.1 GCA_016297535.1 Clostridia bacterium
AGGCAAATGGTGCATCCCCGGCGGAAAAGATCGCCGCAGGCGAGCTTTTTCGACGATCTGAACAGAGCCATGCCCCGGATGCAGCGGGGGCATGGCTCTGTTTTGATTGTTTCTTAAGGAAACGCTTTATCGTTTGGCAAAGGCGATAATCGTATCCGCCACCTCGTCGGCGGTGCGGTTGTCGGTGCGCAGCATCAGGTCGTAATTGGAGCGCAGGCCCCAGTTGCCGTCGGCAAAAAAGTTGTAGTAATTTTTGCGCTGCTTGTCGGTTTTGCGGATCAGGTCGCGCGCCGTGCCGCGATCCACCTTTTCCACGCGCATAATGCGCTCGATGCGCTTTTCGTCGGACGCGTAGAGAAACACATGCAGCACATTGGGCAGATCCTTGAGCACATAATCCGCGCAGCGGCCCACAATCACGCAGTCGCCCTCGGCGGCGATGCGGTTGATGGTTTCAAACTGGGCAAGGAACACGCGCTGGTTCAGCGGCATCTGCAGGCCCACATGCGCGTTGCTCACCTGCATGCCGGAGTTCATGAACAGGGCGCCCATTCCGGCCTTTTCATCGTGATGCTCCATCACTTCCTCGCACAGGCCGCTCTCCTGCGCCGCGCGGGTCAGAATCTGCTTGTCGTAAAAGGGAATCCCCAGCTTTTGCGCCACCCGCTCGCCGATTTCACGGCCGCCGCTGCCATATTCGCGGCCAATGGTAATAATCATTCCGCCACCTCCAGCCGTATTGTTTCATACAAAAGGATATTCATCGTTCTTTTGGCTTATTATACAACAGAAGCAGACAAATTTCAATCAAATGAAAAGGACGTTCGGAAATTTTTCCGAGCGTCCTCAGCGCGGCGGAAAAGCCCGCCTGCGGCGATCTTTTCCGCCCTGCGGGCATTATCCCTGCACTTCTTCGCCGATGGAATCCTTGACCGATACCAGCACCTTGCGGTCGTAGCAGCTGAACACATGGTCGATCAGCGCCGCGTCGGGCTTGCGGGTAAGCAGGCTTACCACGGGTACAATGATCAATCCGGCAAGCATGCAGAACGCGCCGGCGTTGATGGGGCTGCGAAGCATAACCGGGAACATGCCGCGCACCAGCACATTGGATAGCATCACCACGGTGGAGAAAAGGAAGCTGGCCCACACACCGGCGGGGGTGGTGCGTTTCCAGTACAGGCCAAAGAGGAACGGCGCGAGGAACGCGCCGGCCAGCGCGCCCCAGCTGACACCCATGAGCTGGGCGATAAACGTTACGCTGGATTTGTACTGCACAATGGCCAGCACCACGGAGATGGCGATGAACATCACAATCAGCAGGCGCATGATAAGCAGCTGCTTCTTTTCATCCAGATCCTTGACCACGGTGCCCTTGATAAAGTCCAGCGTAAGGGTGGAGGAGGAAGCCAGCACCAGCGAGCTAAGCGTGGACATGGAGGCGGAGAGCACCAGAATCACCACCACGGCGATGAGCACCGTGCTCAGGCCGGAGAGCATGGTGGGCACCACGCTGTCGTAGCCATTGGCAACGATATCGATCTGGTCGGAGAAAAGGCGTCCGAAGCCGCCCAGGAAGTAGCAGCCGCCCGCCACCAGCAGCGCGAACACCGTGGAGATGATCATGCCCTTGTTGATGGCCTGCTCATTCTTGATGGCGTAAAACTTTTGCACCATCTGGGGCAAACCCCAGGTGCCAAGGCTGGTCAGGATCACCACGCCAAGCAGGTTGACCGGATCGGGGCCAAAGAAGGAGGCGAACACGCCGGGGGTGGAGGATACGGCGGGATCGCTCACCTGGCCCAGCCTGTTGAGCGCCTCCAGGAAGCCGCCCTGGGAGTGCAGCACCGAGGCGATGACCGCAATGATGCCCGCAATCATGATAACGCCCTGGATAAAGTCGTTGATGGCGGTGGCCATGTAGCCGCCGGCGATCACGTAAATGCCGGTAAGGATGGCCATCACGATAACGCACACGGAGTAGTCGATGTTAAAGGCCATGCCAAACAGGCGGCTGAGGCCGTTGTACAAAGAGGCGGTGTAGGGAATGAGGAACACAAAGATGATGGCCGAGGCCGCCAGCTTGAGCGCCTTGCTGTTGAAGCGTTTTTCAAAAAACTGGGGCATGGTGGCGCTGTCCAGGTGCTGGGTCATCACGCGGGTGCGGCGGCCAAGCACCGCCCAGGCCAGCAGGGAGCCCAGGATGGCGTTGCCAATGCCCGCCCAGGTGGCGGCGATGCCATACTTCCAGCCAAACTGCCCGGCGTAGCCCACAAACACCACGGCGCTGAAGTACGAGGTGCCGTAGGCAAAGGCCGTCAGCCACGGGCCCACGCTGCGCCCGCCCAGCACAAAGCCGTTTACGTCCGTTGCGTGGCGGCGGCAGTACAATCCAATGCAAACCATGGTGCCAAAGAAAACCGCGAGCATTGCCAGTTTGATCAACAGATCCATAATGATGCCTCTCTTTCCGAATGTTCAGGGTATGAATGTCAGCCGCTGATCTGCGCCTCCACCAGCCTGCCCTTGCAGTAGCGCTCGCGCAGCACGGGCTTTTCGATTTTGCCGGTGGGGTTGCGGGGAACCCGGTCAAAGATCACCCTGCGCGGGCGCTTGTAGCGCGGCATACCCTCGCAGAAGCGGTTGATTTCCTCCTCGGTGCACGTCATGCCCTCCTTGATTTCCACAATCGCGGCGGCAATTTCGCCCAGGCGCGCGTCCGGCAGGCCGATAACGGCCACGTCCTTGATTTTGTCATACTGGCGCAGATAATCCTCAATCTGCACGGGATAGAGGTTTTCGCCGCCGGAGATGACCACGTCCTTCTTGCGGTCCACCAGGTAGATGAAGCCGTCCTCGTCCTGGCGCGCCATGTCGCCGGTGTAGAGCCAGCCGTTTTTGAGCGTTTCGGCAGAGGCTTCCTCGTTTTTGTAGTAGCACTTCATCACGCCCGGGCCCTTCACAATCAGCTCGCCCACGTCTCCGGGGGCGACGGAAACGCCCTTTTCATCCACAATGTCCGTCTGCCACAGATACCCCGCCTTGCCGATGGCGCCCACCTTGTGCACGTTTTCCACCCCCAGGTGCACGCAGCCCGGGCCGATGGATTCGGAAAGGCCGTAGTTGGTATCGTACTGGTGATGGGGGAAATGCCTGAGCCAGCGGTGGATCAGGCTGGGCGGCACGGGCTGCGCGCCGATGTGCATCAGCCGCCACTGATCCAGCATGTAGTCGCCCAGGTGGATGCGGCCGGAATCGATGGCGTCCAGCAAATCCTGCGCCCAGGGCACCAGCAGCCACACGATGGTGCACTTTTCCTCCGAAACCGTGCGCAGAATCCACTCCGGCTTTACGCCGCGCAAAAGCACCGCCCGGCTGCCGGAAAGCAGCGATCCAAACCAGTGCATCTTGGCGCCGGTATGGTACAGCGGGGGAATGCAGAGGAACACATCCTCGCGGGTTTGGCCGTGGTGGTTCTGCTCGGTCTGGCAGGAGGAGAACAGCGCGCGGTGATCATGCAAAATGGCCTTGGGAAAGCCCGTGGTGCCGGAGGAAAAATAGATGGCCGCGTCATCCTCCTCCGAAAGTGCAACGGGCGGCTCGGAGGAGGAGCAGAAGTTGACCAGCGTAAGGTAATCCTCCGTGTAGGCGGGGCCGTTTTTGCCCACAAAGAACATGGTTTTCAGCTTCAGCCGGCCGGCGATGGGATCCATGCGGCTGACGAACTCCGGCCCGAACACCAGAATATCCACATCCGCCAGGTTCAGGCAGTACTCGATTTCATCGCTGGAGTAGCGAAAGTTCATGGGTACGGCGATACACCCGGCCTTGAGCACGCCAAAGTACACCGGCAGCCATTCCAGGCAGTTCATCATCAGGATGGCCACCTTGGTGCCCCGGGGCGTCGCGCGGCTGAGCAGCAGGTTGGCAAAGCGGTTGGCGCGGCGGTCAAAATCCTTCCAGCTCATTTCGCGGCGGTAGGGGGTGTCCGGACTGGCCGCCTCGATCAGGTTAAGCTCGCGCCAGGTGGACGCCTTGTCGCGCGCCTCGGAGGGGTTTACCTCCACCAGCGCAGTCTCGCTGCCATAGAGCCTTGCGTTTCGTTCCAGTAGCTGGGTAATGATCATGCGTATCTCCTCCTTGATGGGGTTGTGCGTAAAAGAAAACGTCCTCTGTATCCCTGCGGATACAGAGGACGGATCAAACCGTGGTACCACCTCATATTTGCTGCCCGGAGGCAGCCTCGTCGGGTCCTGACAGACCGTAGCGCTGTATCGGGCGCTCCCGTCCTTGCCTACTGGGCCCAAAGCCGTTTGGAAGGCCGCTCTGAAAGGTATTTCCATATCGGGTTCCCGCTGCCTTGCACCCACCGGCAGCTCTCTGCAGGGCCTGTTTCCGACATGTACTTGGTTTCGTCATCGCGTTGGGATGAAATTGAATGGTGCTATTGTAGTCGCGGATGGCGGTTTTGTCAAGATGTCGATCGAAAAAAACATCAAAAATACTTTGGAGCATTGAAAAAGCATTTTCGCCGCCCTGATTTTTTTCAGCGCCCTTTCCGGCCAAACGTCCAGTACTTGTTTACCACAAAATTCAGCGGGATGGTAATGGCCAGGTTCAGAAACGGCGCCAGCCACTGCGGCACCCGAACCGCCTCCACCCACAGCAGCAGCAGCAGCCAGTTCAGCACAAACGTGCCGCCATAGGCCGCGAGCGATTTGAAATACATGCGCACGTGATGGCGCAGGGGCTTTTTTTGTCCGTCGCCAAAAACGCAGCGGTTGTTCCAGTAATAGGCGTTTACCACGCTCACCACCAGGCCGATGGGATCGGCCAGCAGATAATGCACCCCAAGGGCCAGGCAGGCCTCGTAAACGGCAAGGGAGATCAGCGTATTGCTCAGGCCCACAATGCCAAACTTGACAAACTGCCACAGCCTTTCAACAAGGGGATGGTGCCAGAAGCGTTTCATAATTCCTCCGGTTCGTACTCGTCAAAATGAAAGATGTATACAAAGCCGTACTCGGAATAGATCTGGTAATCCACCTGCGGGCCGATTTTTTCACGCAGCCAGTCAAGAATCACCAGCGGCGGCGGGTCGATCTGGCCGGAGACGATGTACACATCGTCGCGCAAAAGGGCGTGGGGATCCAGATGGTTCAGGTCGATGCCGTAGCGCGCAAACTGCGCAACGCTCTCGGGGCTGCGCAGGCACCAGCCGCCCCAGCTGCTGATGTTGTTGGGCATTTCCTCGCCGTAGCGGGGGAACACGCGCATATCCGCGCTTGAAAGCGTGGAATCGTAGATATACAGCGCTTCGGGATCAAACTGGGCGTACTCCTCCAGATCCGTCATGGCGCTGCCCTCCTGGCTTTGGCGCTGCTCATCGATCAGCAGCGGCGAAATCGCCCCGGCTGCGCTCCAAAGCCCCACCGCCGCCAGCAGCACGGCGCATACCGCCCGTGCCTGCGGCCTTTGCGCGGGCAGGCATGCAGGCAGCAGCGAATAACACATCACCGCCGCGGGCAGCGCGGCCGTCAGCAGCGCGCGCAGGGGCAGGCGCCCCGCCAGCGCCAGGTAGGCGATCATCACTGCCGAAAGAAGCAGCGCGCCCAGAAGGGATACGCACAGCCGCAGGCTGCGCCTGTGCGCCGCGCCCAAAAGCCCCATCAGCGCCGCCAGCAGCGCAACGCCCAGGCATGCCATGTCCTCGGGGTGGTGCTGCGCGGTCTGGCAAAACAGCTCCCACGCCTGATGCAACCGCCCCGTCAGGGTGCGCTCGTCGTTGCGGTGCATATACTGCGTAAGGGCTACAAAATCATCGGTGGAAATGTCCTCGTCCAGAAAGCACCAGCTTTGCACCATGTTCTGCTGCGTGCGGTCCCAGCCCACCAGCTCAAAGGCCTCCTGCGGCACGTTGTGGATGCCCACGTAATCCATGATTTCGGTGTTGGCCTCCTGCCAGCGCAGATAATCCTGCGCCTGCGAGTTGCCCAGCTCCCACTGGCGCAGGCCCAGCATAACGGCCAGCACCGCCGCCACCAGCGCAAGCGACGCCGCCATGGGGCGCAGCGGCCGCTTCGCGCCCCTGCCCAGGCCATAGTCCTCCCACACCGCAAGTACAAACGAAAGCCCGCAAAAGCCCAGCACCGGCAGCAGCGCGCTCTGGCGCAGGGCGTAGCTCAGGCACACCAGCGCCAGCGCCCCCGCCATGCCCGCCATCACGCGCCATCCGCCCCGGTCATGCTCTATGCACAAAATCTGCGCCACGGCGGCCGCGCCCAATAGCGCCGCCGTTTGGGTAAAGGTTAGCCGAATCACATACTTTACGCACAGCGTAAGCACAAACACCGCCGCCACAAGCACGCCCAGCCACAGGGGCTGGCGAACCTTGAGGGCGCTTTGCATAAGGCTTTTGGCAATCACCAGCACGCTTAGCGCCAGCAGCGCCATCTGCGCGTAGCTGAACCATGGCAGCCCCGGAAACAGCCGGCTTACCCAGCACAGCGGCCACGCAAGCAGGCCGTGAACAAAGATATGAAAATGCGCCGGCTCGCCCGTTTCATACCCCATAAAGGCGCGCAGAATACCCGCGTCGTCGTTGGTGGCATACAAAACATCGGTGCAGGTAAGCACAAACACCATCATGGCCGCCGTCATCAGGGCGGCGATCAGCCAGCACAGGCCTCTTTTGCGTGCGTGCGTCATCAGGCAATCTCCTTATCCCGGCCCTGTGCGCGCTGGCCGTCGGCAATTTCAATCAGGAAGGGCGGGCGGCGGCGCGACGCGTCAAACGTGCGCCACAGGTACGCGCCCAGCAGCCCCAGCGTAAGCATGATGACACCAAAGCTGAGCAGCTGAAAGATGAACATCATCGTCCAGCCGGTTACCTCGATGCGCCCCGTCAGCTTGGAGATGAGCGCGTCCAGCGCCCACAGCAGCGAGCCCGCCACGCTCAGCGCTCCCAGCCCCGTTACGCAGGTGATGGGCACGGTGGAAAAGCTGAACAGCGTATCCATGACCAGGCGGATTTTCTTTTTGAGCGTCCAGCGGCTTTTGCCGATTTTGCGCTCGCGGCGGATGTAGGTAACCGTTCCGGTTTGAAAGCCCGCCCACAGCAGCTGGCCGTCCAGCGCGCTGTTGGGCTCGGACATCCGGCCCAGCACCTCGATCACCCGGCGGTCCACCAGAAACACGTCAAAGCCCTTTTTGGGCATGTTGGGCAGGGCGAAGCGGCGGGTCATGCCGTAGTAGAGATCGGCAAAAAACTCCTGCGCCCGGCTTTCCTCGCGGCCCTCGCGCACGGCCAGCACCACGTTGCAGCCCTCGCGCCATTTCTCATACATTTCAAGCAGCATTTCGGTGGGCTCCTGCAGATCGGCCGCCTTGACCACGGCGCAGTCGCCGGTGGATTGCATCAGCCCGCACAGCACCGCCGCGTCGGAGCCAAAGTTGCGGCTGAGCTTGAAAATGCGGATGCGCCTGTCCCGCATGGCCAGCGAGAGCATCACGCGGTAGCTGTCGTCGCCGCTGCCGTCATCCACCATGATGATTTCCACGTCAAAATCCACCACGTCCAAAATTTTCTGCTTGATATCCGCATACAGCGGCGGCAGGTTTTCGGCGTTGTAGTATACGGGAATCACGATGCTCATTTTAGGCATCCGCGCTCACCTCCTGCACAAAGGCATCGTAATCGCGGATGTACTCGCCGGGGTCGTAGGGTTCGCTGCTCAGCACCAGCAGCACCGAATCCGGCGAAAAATCGTACATGTCCTTCCAGATCATGCGGGGCAGGTACAGCCCCGTGTGCGGACGGTTGATGGAAAACACCGCCTCGTTGCCCCGTCCGTCATCCACGCGCACCTTGCTCTGGCCCGCCACGTTGATCAGCACAAACTCGCTTTTGCGGTTGGCGTGCCGGCCGCGGACAACGCTGGGATCGCTGCCGTAAATGTAAAACATGCGCTTGATTTCGAAGGGAATGTCCTTCATGCCCTCCACCACCACCAGGTGGCCGCGTTCATCGCCGTGCTGGGGAAATGCCAGCATCTGTACGCCGTTCAGGTTCATTTGTGCGCCTCCTCCAAAAGGGTTATCGGTACCATTTGGTGTAAATGCGGTTGAGCGAGTGCAGCGCGCCGTAGCCTTCCTTGTTCTGGATCAGCCCCGTATTGAGCACCCTGCCGCGATCATGCGTGGAGGTGCCAAACGAGATTTTGTCCGCGCCCGTCTCCAGCCCCGTGCGGATCACGCTGTCGTAGAGATAGGTGGAGGGCACGTATTTTTTGATTTCCGGCTCGGTGGCCAGATACTGCGTGTGCAGCACGCGGGCCTGGGCAAACCAGAACAGGCACGCGCCCGCCACCATGCGGCCGCCGGCCTCAAACACGCCGGTAAAGCGAACCTCGTCCCGCAGGCGGCTGTCGTGAAAATCCAAAAGCTCCTCCAGCGTGTGCACGGGCTTTGCGTCAAACTTTTGCAGGTTGCGGCAAAGCAGCGCGTAGAAGGCGGCAAGCTCCTCCCGCGTGTGCAGGGGGCGCATGCAAAGGCCGGCCTTTTCGCACTTTTTCAGGTCGTAGCGCTTGTTGAAGGAGTACTCCGCCACCAGCTGCTCATGGGTTTGGGAGCGGATGGGCAGCCAGGCGGCAATTTCCACCTCGTCGGTATATCCCGCGTGATACAGCGCGTACTGCAGGGCGTCCGTGGGCAGGGTGGAAAACAGGTCGCTGGTCAGCTTGAGCTCGCAGCCCTCAAAGCCCTGGTCGCAGGCCCAGCCGTCCAGCTGCGCCACCAGCTCCACAAGCTTTGGGGCGCGTAGAAGCTGCGGCCCCACCACGGGGCCGCCAAACGTGCTTCCCGGATGGGAGCGCAGCATCCGCCTGCCATCCACCGTTTGCGCGGCGGCGGGCAGCACGGCGCACAGCTCCTGGCCGTTGTACACCATGAGCGACGCATCCTCAAACCGGCCCTGGGGATGATAGCTCAAAAACCGGCGCGTTTGCAAAAAGGTGCCGTTCATGGCGTGGTTCATCACGAAGGAATCCCACTTTTCGGCCTGGGAGGGGGTATAGGGTTGCACAGCAAAGGGCATGGAGGCAGCTTCCTTTCTTACGGATGAAAGCGGTTGACGGTATCGATCACGCGGTCAATTTCCTGCTGCGTGATGCCGTTGAACATGGGCAGGCTGAGCACCTCGCGGGCGGATTGCTCCGTGATGGGAAAATCTCCCTCGTGATACCCCAGGTGACGGTACGCCTGGCTCAGATGCGGAGGGATGGGATAGTGGATTTCGCTGCCCACGCCGTTTTCCAGCAGGAAGGCCTTGAGCGCGTCGCGCCAGGGCGTGTGGATGACGAACTGATGCCAGGTGCTTACCGCGCCGGGGCGCACCTGCGGCAGGGTGACATACGCGGAGCGGATGCCCTGCAGGTAGCACCCGGCAATCCGGCAGCGCTCCTCATTCAGCTGATCCAGGTGGCTGAGCTTGACGCGCAGAAGGCCCGCCTGCATTTCGTCCAGGCGGCTGTTCATGCCCACCTCATCAAAGTGGTACTTGCGGCTGCTGCCGTAGTTGCGAAGCGTGCGGCAGCGGGCGGCCAGCTGATCGTCATCGGTCATCAGGCAGCCGCCGTCGCCAAAGCCGCCCAGGTTTTTGGTGGGATAAAAGCTGAAGCAGCCGATATCGCCAAAGGTGCCGGTCTGCCTGCCCTGAAAGGTGGAGCCGTGGCTCTGGGCGCAATCCTCCACCACGTACAATCCGTGCGCGCGGGCGATTTGCCCAATGCGCTCCATATCGCAGCTCTGGCCAAAAAGGTGCACGGCCAGAATGGCCTTTGTTCTGGGGGTGATGGCGGCCTCAATGCGCTCCGCATCCAGATTGTCGTAGCCATCCGGCTCGACAAACACGGGCGTGCCGCCGTTGACGGTAATGCCCATCACGCAGGCGATATAGGCGTTGGCGCACACGATGACCTCGTCGCCCGGGCCGATGTTGAGCAGCCTGAACGCCAGAATCAGCGCGTCCAGCCCGCTGGCAAGGCCCACGCAGTGCCGCGCGCCCGTGTAGGCGGCAAACTCCGCTTCAAACTGCTGTACCTCGTTGCCAAGAATGTACCAGCCGCTGCGCAGCACCTCCAGGGCCTTTTTTTCATATTCGGGCTGATGCAGCTCAAACTGCCGCCTGAGATCATTTGCAGGGATTGTTGCCATACGCCGTTTCCTCCAGGTAGGTAATGTTCCATTGCGATTATAATGCACAGTGCCAAAAAGGTCAATCAAAACCCCGCGGTAGCCGCAGCAACGGCAATCCGGTGCTGAATGTGTCCAGGCGCACAGGACAGGCGACAAAACGCCGCTTTCGGCTTTCGCAGCGTGTCGAAAAAGCTCGCTTCACAATCTTTTCCGACAGAAACTGGCGGAAATGTTTTCGGCAAGGCCGAAAACGCCCCGCCCGCCCGGCAAAGCCGGGCGATACGAACCAAAGTCAGAGGGGCTGCGGCCCCCGATAAGGTTTTTCGACAGCCTGAAAACGCCGCTTTCAGCTTTCGTTCAATCTGGAAATACTTGACTGAGAATGGAACGAGTGATATA
Source organism: Clostridia bacterium (assembly GCA_016297535.1). Classification (GTDB taxonomy): domain Bacteria; phylum Bacillota; class Clostridia; order Christensenellales; family Aristaeellaceae; genus Limiplasma. The sequence continues at coordinate 10,594 of JAEDGL010000030.1, forward strand.
GTTAGACCATTCAAAAGGATGGATAAGCTTATCTGTCCTTTTCAAAAGAAACGCATTCACACGCACGTTGAATGCAACGCAAGCGAAGGAGGAAAAATTTCATGATGCAATCCCGTCGTGAGTTTCTGAAAAAGTCTGCCGTACTGCTGGCCGGCTCCGCTCTCATGAGCAGCGCGCCTGTTGCGGGCGTGCTGGCCGAGGGCCAGCAGGAAGCCCCCTCTCATCCTTTTCCCTTTGCGGAGCTGGATCTGGACAGGGTTGAAAAGCTCGGCTACGAAGGCTACTTTGAAAACGGCTGCTGCTACGGCGCTGCCAAGGCGCTGCTGACCGAGCTGGCTGAGAAGGTAGGCTTCCCCTACACCGTTATCCCGGCCGAAATGTTTGCCAACGGCAAGGAAGGCTATACCGCCGGCTCCCTGTGCGGCGCCATGGGCGGCGCTGCCGGCGTGATCGGCCTGTGCTGCTCTCCCGATGACGCGCGCGCCATCACCAGCGAGCTGTGCGCCTGGTACACCTCCACGGCACTGCCCATCTACCAGCCCGAATCCGAAGCGCCCGTCAAGACGGTTGCCCCCTCCGTCAACTGTCTGGATTCCGTTTCCACCTTCATGAAGGCGGCCAACGTGGAGCGCAGCGATATCATCCGCAAGCGCCGCTGCGGCGGTCTGACCGGCGATGTGGCCCGCAAGGCGGCGGAGCTGCTCAACATCCACTTTGGCTACATGGAAGCCCCCGCTCCCGTGGAGGAAGTGCTGGCCGACAACGAGTACATCGGCGAGGCCGAGGGCTTTAACGGCCCGGTCAAGGTAAAGGTTACCATGGACGGCGACAAGATTGCCAAGATCGACGTGCTCTCTCACGGCGACACGCCCGGTGTAAGCGATCCCGCCTTCCAGACCATTCCCCAGGCCATCATCGATGCCCAGTCCACCGAGGTGGATGTAGCTGCCGGCGCAACCTTCAGCAGCAAGGGTATCCTGGCTGCCGTGCAGGATGCGCTGTCCAAGATTGTCAAGTAAGGCATTTGCACACACAAAAAGGGCAGGAGCGTTTAGGCTCCTGCCTTTTTCAGGCTGTCGAAAAACCTTATCGGGAGTTGTCAGCGGGGCCGCAGCCCCTCTGCCTTTGGTTCGTATCGCCCGGCTTTGCCGGGCGGGCGGAAAAGATCGCGAAGCGAGCTTTTTCGACGCTCTGATTTCCGCCATTGCAACAGCCGCCAGCGGCGCCCTCAGGCCTCCTGTGCCGTTCGGCGGTTTTTGGTAAAGCGGGATACCTGCACGCCCACCTCGTAAAGCAGGTAGATCGGCACACCCAGCATAATCTGGGAAACCACATCCGGCGGCGTCAAAATGGCGGCAATGATGAAAATGCCAAAAAAGACATACTTGCGCCAGCTGCACAGCCTGGCGTAGTTCACCCAGCCCATGCGCGTGCCCATGTAAACAGCAATGGGCATTTCAAACATCACGCCAAAGGGCAGGATAAAGGAAAACAGAAAGCCCACATATTTATCGATGGACAGCATCGGCGTCGCCAGGTTTTCACCGGCGATGATGAAAAAGTTGAGCGCCAGCTCATACACATAGCGGTAGCAGAACGCCACGCCCACCAGAAACATCACCACACCCACACAAAAGAGCAGCCGGAAGATACGGATTTCATTTTCATACAGCGCCGGTTTCACAAAGGCCCAGATCTGGTAAAAGATGAACGGGCTGAAAAGCACAATACCGCTGATGAAGGAAACCTTGAGCTTGGTGGTCATCGCTTCGCTGACGGCCGTGTAAATCATGGTAATGCCACGCGATGAAATCGGCGCCGTAATGAAATCCATCAGCGGATCGCAGAAAAAGTAAAACGAAATCACAAAGCCGGCGATGATGGCAATCGCGCAGGATACCAGCAGCTTTCGCAGCGCCATCAGGTGGCTGATCAGCGGCTGGTTCAGCTGCTGCACCTCATCCTGCGTATGTGCAGTTTTCGACTTTTTGGGGTTCAGAAAGCCCATGCAGAAACCTCCCGTTCCGCAGGGACGGCCATCTCTGCACAATCATGCGAAAGGCAGATAAAGAATGAACGCTGCAGCCTGCGGCGTTCATTCCTACGGGCTCAGCCCTGCTTTTCCGTATCCGAGCCGTTTGGCTCGTCACCGGTTTTTTTGTCCTCGTCCTTCACTTCTTTACGGAATTCACGAATGCTCTGGCCCAGTGCCTTGCCCACGCCGGCAATCTTGCTGCCGCCGAACACCACCAGCGCCAGTACCACAATCAGCAGAATTTCCATCGTTCCCAGTCTCATTTCTCATTTCCTCCTGCGTGATGATTTGCTTGGTTGACCGGGTTCAGCTCCTCCCTGACAGAGCGAAGCTCACCGTCGATCTCCTTTTCCGCCTTGCGAAGGTCGCCCCGTACATCCGCCTCCCGCAGCGTATCCTGAACCTGATGGCGCACATCCCTGAAATCCTTTTCCAGCTCGTCCAGCCCGGCCTCGCGCTTTACCTCGGCCGCCATGCTGCGCACGGTGCGGACAAACCTGCCCAGTGTGCGCGCCACCTTGGGCAGATCTTTGGGGCCAACAACGATAAACGCAATCAAAAGGAGCAAAATCAGCTCGGACGCACCGATGTTGAACATCCCATTTCCTCCCTCTGATGGAATAGCTCCATTATAAGCGAATGCCGGCAGAATGTAAAGCGTCTTCGCCTGCTCATCAGATGCTGGTCAGCAGCTCCTGATAGGTGGGCAGCGGCCAGTGCTTTGCGCCCACGATCCGCTCCAGCGCGTCGGCCTGGGCGCGCACGGCGTTCATGGCGGGCACCACGGTATCGCGGGTGTACTGCGCCTGCGCCAGATGGCTGGCGGCGGCATCCATGCTGCTTACCGAGGCGTCCAGCGCCTCCACCGCCTCATACAGGGCGTTGGTGTGGCGGGTAAGCCGCTCCAGCAGCGCCTGCTCCGCTGTGGGAGGCAGGCCGGGGGTAAGGGCTTTTTTCAGCTGCAGCGCGCCGGCCACCTCGCCGGAATAGGCGATGGCAGCGGGCAGGATCATGCGGCGGGCGATATCAATGGTGGAAAGCGCCTCGATATCAATGGTTTTGACGTAGGTTTCCAGCTTCACCTCGCAGCGGCTTTCCACCTCCTCGCGGGTATACACCTTCTGGCGTTCAAAAAGCGCCACGTTCTTTTCATCCACATAGTGGGGCAGGGCGTCCACGGTGGTTTTGAGGTTGCTAAGCCCCCGGCGCTGCGCCTCCTCCACCCAGGCCTGATCGTAGCCGTTGCCGTTGAAGATGATGCGCATGTGATCCTTGAGCGTGCGGCGGATGAGCGCGTCCACGGCCTTGGTAAAATCGGGGGCCTGCTCCAGCTCGTCGGCCATGTGCATAAGCACATCGGCCAGGGCGGTGTTGAGCACCACGTTGGGGCCGGAGATGGACTGCGAGGAGCCCAGCGAGCGGAACTCGAACTTGTTGCCGGTAAAGGCGAAGGGGGAGGTGCGGTTGCGATCGGTGGAATCCTTGGGGAACTTGGGCAGGATGTGCACGCCCAGCTTCATCTGGCCGGGCTCGTGGCTTTCGTAGGGGCTTTGGCTGACGATGGATTCGATCACCGCGTTGAGCTCGTCGCCCAGGAAGATGCTCATGATGGCCGGAGGCGCCTCGGACGCGCCCAGCCGGTGATCGTTGGCGGCGTAGGCCACCGTTACGCGCAGCAGCTCCTGATACTCATCCACCGCCGCGATAAACGCCGACAGCAGCAGCAGGAACTGGGCGTTTTCAATGGGCGTGTCGCCGGGGTTGAGCAGGTTGACGCCCGTATCGGTGGACAGGGCATAGTTGTTGTGCTTGCCGCTGCCGCTTACGCTGCCAAAGGGTTTTTCGTGCAGCAGGCACACCATGCCGTGGCGGTCGGCCACCTTTTTCATAATGTCCATGATCAGCTGGTTGTGATCGGCCGCCACGTTGACGGTGGTAAAAATGGGGGCGATCTCGTGCTGCGCGGGCGCGGCCTCGTTGTGCTCGGTCTTGGCCAGAATGCCCAGCTTCCACAGCTCGGTGTTCAGCTCCTTCATAAAGGCCTGCACGCGGGGCTTGATGACGCCAAAGTAGTGATCGTCCATCTCCTGGCCCTTGGGCGGCTTGGCGCCAAACAGGGTGCGGCCGGTTACCATCAGGTCGGGACGCCTGCGGTAAACCTCCTTGTCCACCAGAAAATACTCCTGCTCCGCGCCCACGGTGGGAAATACGCGCACCACATCCGTGTGCCCAAACAGCCGCAGAATGCGCAGCGCCTGCTTGTTAAGCGCCTGCATGCTGCGCAAAAGCGGGGTTTTTTTATCCAGCGCCTGCCCGCCGTAGCTGCAGTACGCCGTGGGAATGCACAGCGTGCCCTCCTTGATAAAGGCGTAGCTGGTGGGATCCCACGCGGTGTAGCCGCGCGCCTCAAAGGTGGCGCGAAGCCCGCCCGAGGGGAAGGAGCTTGCGTCCGTCTCGCCGCGCACCAGCTCCTTGCCGCTAAACTCCAGCAGCACCCGCCCGTCCTTTTTGGGGCTGATGAAGGCGTCGTGCTTTTCGGCCGTGGCGCCGTTCATGGGCTGGAACCAGTGGGTATAGTGGGTTGCGCCCAGCTCCAGGGCCCAATCCTTCATGGCGTTGGCCACTACGCCCGCCACCGCAGGATCCAGCGAACGGCCCTGCTCGCGGGTGCGCCTGAGCGCCGCATAGGTTTCCCTGGGCAGACGCTTTTGCATGGTGATATCGTCAAACACATAGGCGCCAAAAAGTTCGTCCGGGCTGGGCATGGCTGGTTTCCCCCTTGAAAATGCTTGAATACGGCGTTTTTCGCCATATTCCAGATGATAAACGTACGAATGTGGTTTGTCAACCGCAATATGTTTACAAACCGTCTATTTTGCTTTTGGCGCATAATATGTTATAATGGGATTTGTATACCCATGTTTTTGGAGGGAAACGACTATGTTTGGTAAAATGATCAACCGTTACTATTACGGCAAAAGCGGCAAGGGCGACTACACCAAGGAGGATCTGCCCGAAACCCGGTGGCAGCTGTTCTGGGAGATGCTGCGCGTGCGCTTTTCCTCCCTGTTCAAGCTCAATCTGCTCTATGTGATTGTGTGGATTCCCGCCATCATCGTCATCGGCCGCGGCCTGATGATGGGCTACAACGGCCTGGCCGCCCTTTATGACATGCAGGCGCAGGTGGAGGCCGGCACGGCGGCGGCCGAAACGCTGCAGCAGATGAACAGCGAAATGGCGGGCTATTTCAAGGCCGTGCTCATGCAGACGCTGGTGCTGCTGGTGCCCTCGCTGGCCATTACCGGCCCCTTTACGGCGGGGCTGTGCTACGTTACCCGCAACTGGGCGCGCGACGAGCACTCCTTTGTGTGGTCGGATTTCTGGCAGGCCGCCAGGGATAACTGGAAGCAGGCGCTGCTTACCAGCCTGATCACCAGCCTGATTCCCGTGGTGCTCTACGTATGCTACACCTTCTACGGCAGCATGGCCGGCAGCAACGCGCTGTTCCTGGTTCCCCAGACGCTGAGCATTGTGGTGTGCGTTATCTGGCTGTGCAGCCTCCTGTACATCTATCCCCAGATGGTTACCTACGAAATGAAGTACGGCACGCTTGTGCGCAACAGCCTGATCATGGCCATCAGCTGCCTGCCCATGACCGTAGCGCTCAAGCTGCTTTCCATCGTGCCCGCCCTTTTGTGCGGGGTGATCGCGTTCTTTACGCCCTATTCCCTCTACGCCTTCATGGCCTATGGCGCGTACTATCTGCTGCTGGGCTTTGCGCTCAGCCGCTTCGTGGGCGCCAGCTACACCAACGGCGTGTTCGACCGCATGCTCAACGCCCGCATCGAAGGCGCGCAGGTGGGCCGCGGCCTCTACAACGAGGAGGACGAGGACGAGGACGAAACCAGTCAAAACACCCCCGGCACCCAGGCCTGACGCATGCCCGCGCCTTTTTCCGATCACCCTACACCCGGGAGGTGAGGCAATGAACGGAAACAAAGGCCTGCTGCACGGCGCCGCGCGGCGAAATGCCTTTGCGGCGCTCACGCGCGAGGAGCGTATGAAATACGAGATTGCGCGCGAGCTTGGGCTGCTGGACCGCGTACGCGAGGTAGGCTGGGCGGGACTGACCGCCAAGGAGACCGGGCGCATCGGCGGGCTGATCGGGCAAAAGAAAAAACAGCACTGAAGGGACGAAACCAGATGTACACCGCATTTGCCTCCGTTTACGACCGGCTGATGGCCGACGTGGACTACAACGCCTGGTCCCGGTTTTATCACACCCTGATGGAGCGCTACGGCCTGGCGCGCGGCAAGGTATGCGAATGCGCCTGCGGCACGGGCAGCCTGACCATTCCGCTTTCGCGGCTGGGCTACCAGATGACCGGCGTAGACCTATCGGCGGATATGCTGTTTGAGGCCTCGCAGAAGGCGCGCAAAATGGGCGCGATGATCCCCTTTGTCAAGCAGGACATGCGCTCGCTGCACCTGCACCGGCAGATGGACGCGGTGCTTTGCACCAACGACGGCCTCAACTACCTCCGGGACGCGGCCGAGCTGACGGATTTTTTCCGCGCCGCGTGGGTGGCGCTGCGTCCGGGGGGCGGGCTGTTTATGGATGTAAGCACCCCCTACAAGCTGGAAAACGTGCTGGGCGACCACTTCATCGGCGACGAAACCGAGGACATCGCCTACCTGTGGCAAAACCGCTACAACCGCACGCATGCCTATGTGGATCTCAACCTGGCCATCTTTGTGCGCCAGAAGGATGAAACCTACCTGCGCATCGGCGAGCATCAGCGCCAGTACGCGCACAGCGCGCAGCGCATTACGGAGCTGCTGGAGGCGGTGGGCTACACCGGCGTCTGCGTTTTTGCCGATAAAAAGCTGCAGCCGCCCGCAGCGCACGAGCTGCGCTGGTTTATCGCCGCGCGAAAGCCCCAGCAGGACGACGCGCCGCCCACCGTGGGCGAGCGCATGACGGAGCTTTAACCCCTATACGGAAGGATGAACAACATCATGAATCAGCCTCAGAAGGATCAGATGCTTCATATTACCCTGATGGACGGCATGGTGCGCGGCCTGCTGCTGACCGCCACCGGCACCGTCGCCAGGGCCGCCGCCATCCACTGCACCAGCCCCGTGGCCACCGCCGCGCTGGGCCGCAGCCTTATGGGCACCGCCATGATGGGCGCCATGCTCAAAAGCGAGGACGCCTCGGTTACCGTTACCATCGACGGCGGCGGCCCCATCGGCAAAATCGTGTGCGTGGCGGATCAGACCAGCGTGCGCGGCTGCGTGGATGTGCCCCATCTGGAAATGCCCCTCCGCCCGGATGGCAAGCTCAACGTGGGCATGGCCGTGGGCAAAACGGGCCGCATGAGCGTGGTCAAGGATGTAGGGCTCAAAAACCCCTACGTGGGCCAGGTGCAGCTGCTCAGCGGCGAAATCGCCGAGGATTTTGCCTGCTACTATGTGCAGTCCGAGCAAACGCCCACGCTGCAAAGCCTGGGCGTGCTGGTAAGCGGCGAAACCGTGCTCAGCGCGGGCGGGGTACTGCTGCAGCCCATGCCCGGCTGTCCGGACAGCGTAATCAGCGAGCTGGAGCTTCGCAGCCCCCTGATGGCCGATATCAGCCGCGAGCTGTGCTACGAGCCCATGGAGGCGCTGGCCCAAAAATGGTTTGACGGCATGAAATACGTGGTGCTGGAGCAGACCGGGCTGAGCTACCGCTGCAACTGCAGCCGCAGCCGCATGGAGCGCGCCCTCATCACCCTGGGCCGCGACGAGCTTACCCGCATGATTCAGGATGAGCAGGAGGGCGCGGAGCTCACCTGCCACTTCTGCAAAAAAACCGAAAGATTTTCACAGCACGATCTGATCCGGCTGCTCAACCAGGCCACGCAGCCGTAATCTGTACAGCACCGTATGGGCGGCGTATCCGCCGCCCCTGGGGAGGCACCATGAACGAACTTTTCCAACGCCCTGCCAATTATTGGCTGCGGCATGCGGACCGCCACCGGCAAAGCGGCGATCTGGTGCGCGCCGCCGTTTTGCAGCGCCATGCCGTACACGCGCAGCCCGACAGCGAGGCTGCGCATGCGCAATACGCCTACACGCTTCGCAAGCTCTGCTGCTATGAGGCCAGCAACCGCGAGGCGTTTTCTGCGCTTGCCGCGCATCCCGAGCAGGCCGGGCTGTACGGGCTGATCGGCTGTAACCTGCTTTCCATGGGGCTTCGCAGGCAGGGGCTGGACGCGCTGGAGCACTACATGCTCGTCTGGCCCTCCACCGCCGCCCCCTGGCACGACGAGGTTTGCGGCATGGCCGAAATGTATGACGGGCCCCTGCACCCCCCAAAGCGCCAGGCCCGGCTGAACGGACTGCTGAGCATTGCGGCCAAGCGCCTGGCCCGGGGCGATCTTGACAACGCGGCCCGCGCGCTTGAGCGGATGGGCACGCCGCCCGACCGGGCTACAGCCGCCCACCGGGAGCTGCTCATGGGCGTTTACTGGCTGGGCCGCCATTGCATGGAGCCGTGCGTTTCCTGCCTTCAGCGCGCCGTCAGCATGGATTGCGATCACGTTTCCACGCTGGTTCTTGCTGCATCGCTGAGCCATCGCATCGGCGCGTATCCCGCCACCCGGGCGCTGCTTTTGCGCGCGGCCTGCCTGGCCAAAACCCCCTCCGATCAGCATATGGTGTGTCAGACGGCCGAGGAAACCAACCTGCTGGTCATTGCCTGCGCCATGCTCAACCGGGCGCGCCAGCGCCAGCCCAACCGCTGCCCGCTGCTGTTTGATTTGTGTGTGTGCGCCCTCAAAATGGGCAAACTACCCGAGGCGGCGCGCCACATTCACCTGTGCCGGGAGATCGACCCGGACGATGTTCCCTCCGCGCTGCTGTTTGCGCAGGTTATGGACTGGCAGCAGCAAAACCTTTCGCCCCGCGCGCTGCGCAGGGCGGCGCGGGCCGTGTCCTTCTACGGCAGCTGCACCCGGCAGGAGCTGGACGCCATGGCCCGGTCCTTCATGCAGGCGCTGGAGAGCGGACCGCAGCAGCTGGCCCAGGCCATCTGCGGGCCGCTGCGCCAGAAGATGTTTTTTCTGCTCACGCTGCCGCTGGACTGGACGCCGGGGCTTTTGCAGATCGTATACGATCATCTGCCCGCGCAGGAAAGCGAGGCCATCCTGCGCCAGGCGCTGATGCAGCATCCCGCCGACAGCGCCGCCAAGCGCCGCGCCATGCTGATGCTGGCGCACATGGGCGCGCCCGCGCCCTATACCCTGTGGACGCGCGACCGCTTTTTGCTGGTGGATCCCAACCGCCTGCTTGCGCCGTCGCCCAGCTTTCGCCAGCGGTTTCTCACCCTGCGCATCCGCCGCATGGCCAGGCTCTGCGGACGGGCGGCCATTCCCTGGGCGCTTCAGGTTGTCAGCCGTATGCCGCGCAGCCAGCAGCTGCGCCTGATTCACGACCCCCACAGGATCTGGCCGCTGGCCCTGGCCCTGCGCTATCGCGCCCTGCACGGCCTGCCGCCGGTGCGCATCAGTGCACAAAACCTGTCAACCGCGCGCGTGGCCGCGCTCCAAAACGCGCTGCGCACGCTTCACCGCATGCATGAAGGAGGATCACCCTATGCAAATCATTGATTTTGACGCAAAGTTTACCGATGTGCTCAACGACTGGATCGAAAAAAACCGCTCCCGCTTCCGCAAGCCCGACGATATGGAAAACGAGGTGCCGGATGTGTACCTGCGC
>JAEDGL010000185.1 GCA_016297535.1 Clostridia bacterium
CCGTTGGCGAAATCGGCGAGTTTGTGGCGCGCGGCTACAACATCATGAAGGGCTATTACAAAATGCCCGACGCCACCCGCGCCGCCATCGATGAGGATGGCTGGCTGCACACCGGCGACCTTGCCTGCAAAAACCCGGACGGCACCTACCGCATCACCGGCCGTCTCAAGGACATGATCATCCGCGGCGGCGAAAACATCTATCCCAAGGAGCTGGAGGAGTTTATCTACACGCATCCCAAGGTAAGCGACGTACAGGTGATTGGCGTGCCGGACGAGCAGTACGGCGAGGAGATCATGGCCTGCATCGTTCTAAAGGAAAACGAGCAGATGACCGTGGAGGAAATGAAGCAGTACATGCGCGAGCGCATCGCCCGCCACAAGGTGCCCAAATACATTTCCTTTGTGGATGGCTTCCCCATGAACGCGGCGGGCAAAATTCTCAAGTACAAAATGCGCGAGCAGGCCATTGAACAGCTCAAGCTGCAGAAGGCCGCCAGCATCGAAACCGCCTGATTTGGGGTATTGACCTTTGGCTGATTCCGTTTTATGATAGCGGTAGAGCAAAACGGTCAAATTGACAGCGCGATCCGTTTGACCGGATCGCGCTCATTTTTGCGCACAGGAGGGTTTATGGATCTGTTTGATATTCTGGGCCCGGTCATGGTTGGCCCCAGCTCCTCGCACACGGCGGGCGCGGCGCGCATTGGCCTGATCACCCGGATGCTTCTGGGCGCGCAGCCAACGCATGCGCGTATCGGGCTGTACGGCTCCTTTCAAAAAACCTATCGCGGCCACGGCACCGATAAGGCGCTCATCGGCGGCCTGCTGGGCATGGCTGTGGATGATGAACGCCTGCGTGAAAGCCTGCGTTATGCAGATGAACAGGGCCTTCGCTATTCCTTCTACAATGCCGATGCGCGCGGTGCCCATCCCAACACCGTCATTCTGGATGTGGACAGCGCCGACGGGCGGCATATCTGCGTACAGGCCGCATCCATCGGCGGCGGCGAAATCGAGGTACAATCCATCAACGGGCTGGAAGCCGGATTCAGCGGGCATGAAAACACGCTGGTGATCACCCAGCATGATACCCGGGGCATGATTGCCCAGATTTCCAGCGTGATCTCGGCAAGCTCGCTCAACATTGCCACCATGCGCGTATTCCGCCGCTCGGCGGGGGGCGAGGCGATGGTGGTGATTGAGCTGGACGGAAGCGCCGATCAGGCCCTGATCGACTGCCTGTCCGCCATGCCGGGCATCTATCACGTGGCCTATGTGGCCGCGCGTAGCGAAGGAGTATAGCCATGCAGACATTTGCCGAGTTTTTGAGAGACGCCGCCAAATACGGCGATCTGGCCAAGGCCGCGCTCCACTGGCAGGCCAAGCAGGAGGGCTGCGGGGAAGAAGCGCTGGTTAAACGGATGCATGACCGCCTTACCGTGATGCGCGAGAGCGCGAAAGCCGGTCTTTCGCCCACGCTGCGCAGCGTAAGCGGCATGGTGGGCGGTCAGGCGGCCAAAATGGCCGTGCCCGAGCAGATCGGCCGCTTCGGTCTGCTGGGCAGGGCAGGTTCATACGCCATGTCCATTGCCGAGTACAACGCCTGCATGGGCAAAATCGTCGCCGCACCCACGGCGGGCAGCTGCGGCATTCTGCCGGGTGCACTGCTGGCCGCACAGGAAACGGATGGCTTTACGGATGACCAGCTGGTGATGGCGCTGTTTACGGCGGCGGGGGTCGGTCGGATTATCGCCCTGCAGGCCACCATCAGCGGCGCGGAGGGCGGCTGTCAGGCCGAATGCGGCGCAGCCGCGGGCATGGCAGCCGCAGCGCTTGTGCAGCTCTATGGCGGTACCCCCGAAATGTGCGCGCATGCCTGTGCGTTTTCCCTGATGAACATGCTGGGACTTGTGTGCGATCCTGTGCATGGCCTGGTGGAGGTGCCCTGCGTATACCGCAACGTGGGCGGCGTTTCGCAGGCGCTGAGCGCGGCGCACATGGCGCTGGCCGGCCTCAAAAGCCCCATTCCCTGCGACGAGGTGATCCTTGCCATGAAGGATGTTGGCGACGCGCTGCCGTCTTCTCTGCGCGAAACCGGCGAGGGCGGCTGCGCCGCCTGCCGCAGCGTTTGCGCAGGCAAGTAACAGAGCAGCACAAAATCAGGCGATTGATGCCGTTTCAGGAATGAAAAACCAGAGGTTGTTCGTTCTATCATCAAACAAACATGGGAGGAATTACGGATGAAGAAATGTCTGCTCTGGTTGGTCATTCTTGTGCTATGGATGGGCTGCTTCAGCGCAAATGCAAAAACCCTGGATTCGGTCTGGATCCAGGCAGGTACCTCCGACCGGGTTCATCTGCGTCAAACACCCCACATCCATTCCGGCTCGCTTGGCCTGTATTTTACAGGCGCCAATGCTGTGGTGCTGGAGGAAGGGGACGAATGGTCCCAGGTGATGATCGGTACGGAAAAGGGGTATATTCTCAACACCTATCTCACCGAAGAAAGCGTCTCCTCTGCCGCCAGACAGGCCAGCGTCAAAGTCAGCGGCACGCTGAATGTGCGCAGCATGCCCTCTGAAAAGGCAGAGGTGCTGACCAGACTTCCTGCCGGAACAAGCGTTTTGGTGCTGGGCGAAACGCAGAATCACTGGTGTTTCATCAAAGCGGGAAATCTGTACGGATATGTGACGAGCCGTTTTCTGGATTCATCCGCCGGCAAAGCGCCCGAGGCCTCGCAGGAGCAATCTGTACCCGAAGCGCTGACAGGCCGGTGGGTTTTCTCAAGCGGCGTAGGCGCGTGGCAGACAGTGATGACCGTGTACCCTGACGGCACCTTTTGGGGCTATTTCAGCGATACCGATATGGGTACATACGCTTCCGCCTACCCCAAAGGAACCGTTTACGAAAGTCATTTTACAGGCAATTTTTCTGTCACCCGAAAGGCAAACGACCATGAATACGAAATAACGGTAGAAAACTATCAGTTTTTTGGAACAGAAGATGCCAGTAGGATTGAGGACAATGTGCGCTATATTACCGTTCCTTCCGGCGGAATTGCCGGAGGCGACAGGCTGAGCCTCTATCTGCCCGGAACGCCGCAAAGTCAGATGCCCGAATATGCTCAGTTCCAGTACCAGAGCTACGCTACGCCCAAGCCTGTAGCTTTCCTGTACAACCACACAAGCGGAGCAGGGTTTATTGCAGATTGACGAATAGAAGCTGCCGGAAAGGAACCGTAGCAAAGCGTTCCTTTCCGCTTCTTTTATCCGGGCCGTATGGATTCGATTTACCTGCAATGCGTATCAAACAATCCATTGACATTTTGATCAGGGGGAGCTATGACCGAAATTGCCTGCATGACCCAGGGCCACAAATTCTGGAATGAAACCATCTGTCTGGCCGACAAATGCTCCTGGAGGGCAGGGCCCTGTTTGGCTCAAAAGATGAAAAGCAATGACTTTCAAACATGGGAAAGAGTGTTTGCTGCTTGTGTAAATGGAAAAGTAGCAGGATTCTGCACATTTGCTGAAAAGGACGAGCTGCTGGAAGAGCACAGGTTTACACCCTTTATCGGCTTCGTTTTTGTGGATGAACCCTACCGTGGCAAACGGTTATCGGAGTTGATGATTCAAAGCGCCCTTTCCTATGCGCACGAGCTGGGATATGAAAACGTATATCTCATGACCGGAGAAATCGGGTTGTACGAAAAATACGGCTTCAAAAAATTGGGGGATTATCAAACAATATACGGCACAATGGATCAGTTGTTTGTAAAATCAACCAAATGATCGTTCGTAATTCGGCTTAGAAGGTGAACCTGTGAAATCATTCTCACAATAACTGTGTCTGCAGGTTCTGTCAGCATTGGGTTAGAACACCACAATTCTAAAAGAAAGTCCGTACCCTTTTCGGGGGACGGACTTTCCTTGTGAATTGCATTCCTCCTTGGATTGCTTATCCAAGCATTTTTGTGGGCACATAGGTTATTTCATAGGTACCGCAGCCAACCGTGCCCGGATTTGT
>JAEDGL010000186.1 GCA_016297535.1 Clostridia bacterium
GTTTTACTTTGGTCATTGTACCGCTTGCACCCCCGCATATTCTGCAAAATGTAATGTATGGGTTTGGCTGGGTTACAGCCGCTGTTGATCCTGGAGAAGGGACAGAAGCTTGTTCGCCATGCCGTCGGCCCTGAGGGCGATTACCATGCGGCCCTTTTTGCCGATGGCATGCCCCAGGCTGCCCTGCGAAAGCTCATAGAGCGCTACGCCGTGGCTGTGGCAGGCATCCGTCAGGCGCTTGCGCGTGTTTTCGGACGTGCCTCCGTCCATCAGAACCAGCGCGGCCTCCTCCTGGCGGATCAGATCCACGCAGGCCTCCTGTCCGCTGATGATGCGGCCGGCGCGCATGCACAGCCCCAGAAAAGATATCACCTGATTTTCAATCTGTTCGGTCATGCGTTTGTCTCCTGATGGCTGAGCAGATCGTTCATGGTTTGGGTGAGCTGGGCGTTTACCTCCGGCGAGAGCTTTACCTCCAACTGGCGGTCCAGCTGGCCCTGCTTGAGGGCGCGGCGCAGGCATTCGGCGTTATAGCAACAATATGCGCCGCGGCCAGGCTTTTTGCCTGTGGTGTCCAGGCTTACCTCGCCCTCGGGAGACCGTACCGCGCGCAGAAGCTCCTTCTTGGGCTTCATCTCGCGGCAGCCGACGCACATGCGCATGGGGATTTTTTTCGGCTTCAGCGGCACGAGCGCCACTCCTTCCTGTGTACCGGTTGCTGATTACAGGGTATCGTCCTCGCCGGTGGATTGTTCCAGATCCAGATCGCGCAGCTCCGGCAGGCCGGATTCCTGCAGCTCCTCCAGAGAGGCGGGCTGATAATCCATGGCCTGGAAGCCCATGGGCTCCTCCACCAGCTGCTCATCCATGGGCAGGTCGAACATTTCGGCGGCCTGGCTCTGACTCTTGATATCGATGCGCCAGCCGGTGAGCTTGGCGGCCAGACGGGCATTCTGGCCCTCCTTGCCAATGGCCAGGCTCAGCTGGTTATCGGGTACAACCACGCGGCAGGCCTTTTCGTTTTCGGCCACGAAAACGCTTAGCACGTGCGCGGGGTTGAGGGCGTTGGCAATAAACTCGGCCGGGTCGGGAGACCACTTGATGATGTCGATCTTTTCGTTCTTCAGCTCGTTGACCACGCGCTCCACGCGGTTGCCGCGGGGGCCTACGCACGCGCCCACGGGATCAATGGCGGCCTCGGTGGAGTGTACGGCCATCTTGGTGCGGCTGCCGGCCTCGCGGGCGATGGATTTGACCTGCACAACGCCGGCGGCAATTTCGGGCACCTCCATCTCAAACAGGCGCTTGACCAGGCCGGGATGGATGCGGCTGACGCGCACCTGCGGGCCGCGCAGCATTTCGCGGCCGGTGCGGTTTACTTCCAGCACATATACCTTGATGTGGTCGTCGATGTGGTATTCCTCGCCGGGCATATAATCGGAAGGCTCCAGAATGCCCTCGGTGCGGCCCAGCTCCACCATAACGCCCTTGGGCTCCACGCGCTGCACGATGGCGGTAAGGATCTCGTTTTCCTTTTCGGAATATTCGTCGTAAATCTTGCCCTGCTCGGCTTCGCGGATACGCTGCATAATCACCTGCTTGGCGGTTTGGGCGGCGGTGCGCAAAAAGCCGGTGGGGGTAACGTCGATCTCGGCGATATCACCCATGCGGTAATCGCTGCGGTATTGGAGGGCGTCCTCCAGCAAAATCTGATTGGCGCTGTCCTCCACCTCTTCCACAATGGTCTTACGGGCAAACACATGCGCCACGCCGGTTTTGCGGTCCAGGCTTACGCTGAGGTTGGTGGGGGCGTTTTCATCGCGGGAGACGTTTTTCTTAAAGGCGGCTTTCAGCGCTTCCTCGATGGCGTTGAAGAGCACCTCTTCGCTGATATCCTTTTCGCTGGCCAGCGCCTTGATGGCCAGAATGAGCTCGGCCTGGCCGTTTTGCTGGGTCTTCTTGGTGGTTCTCATGGCTGTTTCCCTGCTTTCTTATTCTTCGCCGTCGAGCACGGCATCTGCAAAATCTTCTTCTTTTAGCTCGACCACCGGCTTGACGATGGCCACATTCCTGCGTTCAAAGGTGATTGCTTCGCCGGCGGCGCCGGTGATGGTTACGCTGGCTTCATCCATGGCGGTCAGGCTGCCCTGATACAGCTTGGAACCGTTGAGGGGCGCAAAAAGCCGGACCTCCACATTGTCGCCGCGGTGGCGCTCGAAATCGCGCATGTTCTTGATGGGACGGTCCACGCCGGGACTGGATACCTCCATGATGTCGTAGTCAACATCCTCAAACAGCGGCTGCACCTGCCTGTGAAAGCGTTCACAGTCGTCAAGCGTAATGCCGCCTTCCTTATCCACGTACAGGCACAGGCACTTGCCGCGGCTTTCTTTTTGAAGCGTTACCTCAACCAGCTCCAGCCCCAGCTCGCCGGCCGTTTTTTGCACCAGCTTTTCCACCAGCTGTACGGAATTCATTCGCGCGCCCGGGGCGCCGTGGTTCTTTGCCATTGACTGTTTCTCCTATTGATCTGATGCGGCAAAAAAGCAATCAAAAAGAGCGGAAAACTACCGTCAACCCCACCGGCACGCAGCGCTTTGCTTCAACGGCAAAGACCAGCTCCGAAGCATGCCCCCGGCGCTGTGCGGCACAACAGGACCGACGATACCCACTCTTTACGAAAAACCCTTCTTTCCACACTGGGTCGATAATGTACACAGAAACCGCCTGCACATGCAAGCACTAAGCAGTATACCACAACATTTGGGGAAATACAAGCATTTTGGCCATACAAGGAAAAATCTTGTAGCGCCTTGCTTTACACGCCGAAGCGGATGTGATACACTTTTCAGGCCGTCGAAAAAGCCCGCAGCGTGGTCTTTTCCGGCGAAACGTTTTTTCAACAGCCTGTTTTTTCACATCTTCCATGGATAAGGGGGATCCAAATGGCTCTGTGCAATCTGTGTCCCCGGCGATGCAACGCCGTGCGTACGCCGGATACCGGGGAAGGTTTTTGCCGCATGGGCACCCGGCCTGTGGTAGCGCGCGCAGCGCGGCATATGTGGGAGGAACCCTGCATCAGCGGCACCAGAGGAAGCGGCACGGTGTTTTTCAGCGGCTGCAACCTTGGATGCGTGTTTTGCCAGAACGAGCGTATCAGCCATCATCCGCTGGGGGTGGCCATGGACGCCAAAGAGCTTTGCGAGCTGTTTGAGCGCGTGGAGGCGCTTGGCGTGCACAACCTCAACCTTGTTACGCCCTCGCACTTTGCTCCGGACATTTTCAAGGCGCTCAAAATGCGCAGAATGCAAATCCCCGTGGTATGGAACACCAGCGGTTACGAGACGGAGGAGGTTATCAGGGCTGCACGCGGGCTGGTGGATATCTTTTTGCCGGATCTGAAATATGCCACTGAGAAAACCGCCGTCCAGCTGGCTGGCGCGCCGGATTATTTTGACGTGGCCATGAAGGCCATCCGCGCCATGTGCGATGTGACCGGCACGCCGGAATACGACGGGGAGGGCCTGATGCAAAAGGGCACGCTTGTGCGTCACCTGATCCTGCCGCTTCGCACGGCGGAAAGCATCCGTATTTTGGATGCCATCGCGCAAAACCTGCCCGCTGGCACGCCCGTAAGCCTGATGCGCCAGTACACGCCCATGAACGATGTGCATCTACCGGGGCTCGAACGCCGCCTGACCACCCGCGAATATGTGCGCGTTCGCGATCACATGATCGAGCTTGGGCTGGAGGGTTACGTGCAAAGCAAGGAGGCGGCGGACAGCTCCTACACGCCCGCGTTTATGGATGAGGAAAGCATCCTGCTGTTTCCCCGGAAATGACGCAATAAAAAATGGATTTTTTGAAAAATAGGGTTGACAATCGACGAAGATGGAGTATAATAACTTTCGCTGGTTGATTCAACCGCGTGCACCATTAGCTCAGTTGGTAGAGCACCTGACTCTTAATCAGGGTG
>JAEDGL010000031.1 GCA_016297535.1 Clostridia bacterium
TGTCCTCATGCAGCACGCTTGCGCCCATGTAGCTCAGCTCGCGCAGCTCGCGGTAGGTAACGTTGCTGATGGCCTTGGCCTGGGGCACAATGCGAGGATCAGCCATGAGAAAGCCGCTGACATCGGTCCAGTTTTCGTACATCTCCGCCCTGGCGGCGCGGGCTACGATGGCGCCGCTGATATCGCTTCCGCCGCGGCTGAAGGTGTGGATTTTTTCCTCCAGGCTGCCGTAAAAGCCGGGGATAACCGCCTTCTGCGTATACTTGAGCAGCGCGGTGAGCGCGTCGTTGGTGCGCTCGCTGTTGAAGGTGCCATCCTTATTGAAAAAGATAAAATCCTTGGGATCCAGAAACGTAAAGCCGAGGTAATCGGCCAGCAGCAGGCCGTTGAGATACTCGCCGCGGCTGGCGCAGTAATCATCCGTCGCCCCTGCGGCGATATCGCGCTGCACCTCATCCAGATATTGGTTGATATCAATTTTCAGGTTCAGATCGCTGGCGATTTCGCAGTAGCGCCGGCGGATTTGCGCAAAAGTGGCGGAAAAATCCTGACCGTTACGCTGCTCGCGATGAGCCTTGTACAGCAGATCCGTCACCTTGTCGTCTCCATCGAAACGGCGGCCGGGTGCGCTTGGCACCACATAGCAGCGGCGGGGATCCGCATCCAGGATGGACTTTACCTTTTGAAACTGCCTGGCGTCGGCCAGCGAGCTGCCGCCGAACTTGGTTACAATCTTGCCCATTGATTTACTCATTCCTTCCCGGGTGTGCGCAATTGGGAAAAATGCAGTTTGCGCAGAATATTATTCTATTCCAAAGCGGATAGGAAGTCAATCCCATCCCCAAGCAGGGAAAACCATCCCGGAAAAGAAGTTCCGGGATGGTTCAGATTATGCATTTTCATCCGGGGCGGTGCGGCGGGAAAGGTATTCCTCCCGCAGCAGGCTCATCACGCCCACATCGGCAAAGCGGCCGTCCGCCCAGAACGCATGGCGCTTGACGCCCTCCAGCGTAAACCCGGCCTTTTGATAGCAGGCAAGCGCCGCAGCGTTTTCCATGCACACTTCCATTTCCAGCCGCTCCAGGCCAAGATTGCAAAAGGCAAAGCGCTCAAACAGCCCCAGCGCCTCCTGCCCGTAGCCCTGTCCGCGTTTTTGGGCACTGGCGATGAGCAGGCCGATTTCCCCCTGCCTCAGCCGCCAGTCCACACGGTACATATCCAATTGGCCAAGATAGCTTTCATCCGCCAGATCGGCAATCACAAAGTTATAGGCGTTTGGGCTGCTTTGCAGCATGCGGCTAACGTACTCCTGTACATCCACCGCCGTCTGGGGCGGCCAGAAGCGCGTGGACATCCACCGCGTGGTGGCTTCATCGTTGATCCAGGCGGAGATGGGGGCAAAATCCTCCGACCGGTACTCGCGCAGCAGGATACGCCTTCCCTTGAGCGTGGGCATGGATTACTCCTCGTCGCCGTCCAGCAGCTCCAGCTCCACGCCGGCTGCTTCGTCTTCCTCATCCATGATGGCCATGCACTTGTCAAACACGGCGTTAAACTCCGCCTCGTCCTCGATGGTGGCGTACACATCCTCGCCGCTTTCCTCATCCTGAATAATTTTGAGGATGATGGCTTCGCCCTCCCGGCAGTCGTCGGTATCCTCGGTGGCTTCCAGCACGATATAGTAGTTGCCCTCGTGCTCCACGGTCATGAGATGCTCAAAGTTTACGTCGTTGCCGTTTTCATCCTGAAGCTGAATCAGATTGTTGTTTTCTTCCATGGTTCGTCCTCTTTCTGCCGGCTCTGCGAGGCCAGCCATTGTTCCAGAATGACCGCCGCTGCCAGCTTGTCCACATACAGCCTGCGGTCTTCGCGGCGTACATTGCCGCCAATCAGTACCTGTTCCGCCGTAACGGTGGTCATCCGTTCATCCTGATAGGATACGTTCAGGCCCATTTTTTCCTGCAGCACGCGGCCAAAATCCTGCGCCTTCTGCGCCTGTGCGCCCAGCGTACCGTCCATGTTTAGCGGAAGCCCCAGCACCACCCGGTTTGTCTCATAACGGTCGCACAGCGCCTTCACATACCGGCTGTCCGGGCCGTAGCCCACGCGGCGGTACACCTCCAGCGGCTGCGCAATGGCGCCTGTGGGATCGCTGACCGCCACCCCGATGCGCACATCGCCCACATCCAGCGCAATCACACGCCCGGCCATCTCAGCTGTCCAGCCCCTGCAGGTACACCCGCACAAGCTCCTCCATGATTTCGTCGCGCTCCAGGCGGCAGATCATGCTGCGTGCCTGTGCGTAGCTGGTGATGTAGGTGGGATCGCCGGAGATCAGGTAGCCTGTCAATTGGGTCACGGGATCGTAGCCCTTGGCCTGCAGGGCGCGGTACACATGCGCAAGGATGGAGCTGGCATCGCTGCCGGCATCCACGATCGGCGAAAACTTCGTCGTTCCGTTCAAATCCGTCATGGCAGATTCCTCCTCTTCCCCCTGAGGGAATACACATCCATTATACACCAGTTTTCCCGCTTTGAAAAGCATTTGTTACAGATGCCGGCAACTGGAAATCATCCCCTTTGCGGGGGGATATACAAAAGCGCCACGCGTACTGCCGCGCGCACGCACAGAACCAGCGGCACCGAGAGCAGAATGCCCGCCATCCCCGCCGCCGAGCCGCCCAGCAGAATGCACAGGATAACCGCTGCGGGATGCAGCCGCGTGGTCTGGCTGATAAGCCTGGGCGCAAGCGCGCTGCCCTCCACCTGCTGCACCGCCACCACCACGCCCAGTGCCCACAGCGTGCGCCAAATTCCCTGGGGCAACGAAAAAAGGGCCACCAGCACGCCGCCGATCACCGGCCCCACGTAGGGAATCAGCTCCAGAACGCCCATTGCCACGCCCAGCGCAAGCCATGCGGGTACGCCGCAAAACAGAAGCCCCACCGCCGTAAGCGCGCCCACAATGGCGCTGAGCATCAGCTGGCCGCGCAGATAGCCCGCCGTTTCCCGGCGCATTTCCCGCAAAATGCGCACGCAAGGCTGCCGCCATCCAACCGGCAAAAGCATGATCAGCCGCCGGGATAGCGCACGCCTGTCCCGCAGAAAATAAAACCCGAACACCGGCGCCAGCAGCCACTGTGCGGCGCCGCCCGCCATGCCGCGCAAACGGCTGACCACGGATGGAATCATCGCGCCCAGTGCATCCTGCGCGCGGGAAAGCAGTGTCGACTGCGTTTGCGTATTCAGAACTGTGATTCCATGCTGCGCAAGCGATGCCTGCACCCGTGCGCTCCAATCCCCCACCGCTTTCCACAGCCCCGGCAGCAGGGAGGTCAGCTGGCGGAACTGCTGTATCAGCGCGGGCAGCAGCCAGAAAAGTGCCGCAACCAGCGCCGCGTTCAGCGTGGCAATGGACAGCGCGGCTGCCGTACCGCCAGAGAAGCGCTTTTCCAGCCGTTTCATCACAGGCAGCGCGGCCAGCGCTGCAAGCATGCCCAGAAACAGCTGCTTTGCCGCCAGCCATACCAGCGCCCTGCCCCACCACAAAACGGCGGCCGCTGCCAGCGCGCCGGCCAGCAGCCATCGCTTTGTTCTTTTCTGTGCATGCTGCATGCAAACGCTCCCCCGTTCAAACGGATGCGAGGGAGGCAGTGCTCCTCCCCCGCTGCAAGTTACCAGCTCTTCGCGATCCTGATCATCCTGTCCACCTGGCGCTGGGCCTGACGCTTCCACTTCTGGTTGCCGGGCATCATCATGGCGCCCGCGCCCACCGCGAAGCCGATCATACCGGCCGCGGCCGTTTTGAGCATGCTCATTGACCGTCCTCCTCTCCAAGCTGTGTCAGTAGCTGCGCCCACGTAAGCAGCTGCGGCACCACCACCTCGCCCGGTTCGCCATCGCCGTTCACCCGGCACACGGGCGCATAGGCGCAGCGTCCCATCAGCCGGTACACAGGCCCCTGCGAAACTTCCAGCGCGGCCACCGCCAGCGTATCGCTGCGGATGAGCACATCGCTCACCTCGCCCGCACAGCCGCCCGTGGTGAAAACGGCGCGGCGGATGGATTGCGGCTCGGCTTCCGGCATGCGCACGGGACGTCTGTCCAGCACCACGCTGTACTGCCCCGCCAGCAGCACGCTCTCCCCCGGCGACCACCTTGCGGCACCGATGCCCTTGCGCACCACCAGCCCGTGCAAACGCATGCCCTGCACATCCGCCACCGCGCGTTCCACATATCCCATCTGCCGGTCGCGCCACACCACCGGCAGGCCTGTCAGCCGGTTGAGGCTGGTGAGCATGCCGCCACTTCCTTTCCATTGACGCATGGCTATCCTGCCCGTTTTGACCGCGGTATTCGCAAGCAAAGCATGGCAGCGTCGGAAAGATTAATGCAATCTGCTGTTTCTTTTTTCCAGCCGCACCGGGCTGATTTGCTTTTCGCGCCTGCCTTTGCCGTTTGGCGTTCTGGATTCATTCTCCATTTTCTTTCCGTATTCTTCCTTAAGCGGAATTCATTGGCATTGAAGGCGGCACGGAACCCCCTTCCCCGTTCGTAGGATGATCGAAAGGCAGCAGGCATCGCCTGTGCCGTACAACAAAGGAGGTATCCCCTTATGCAAAAGACCCATTCCTACAAAAGATGCCTCCGGGCAGCCGCTTTCACGCTGGCCATGGCGATCCCCATGAGTGGTCTGGCCGAGAGCTACAAGGTTGTTACCGGCGGCGCGCTCAATCTGCGCAAGGAACCCTCTATGAAATCCGGCGTCATTCACCAGTACCCCAGCGGCACCTGGATGACGGTGCTGAGCGAAGAGGGCGAATGGAGCAAGGTGGAAGTCGGCGGCAATACCGGCTACGTCATGAGCAAGTTCCTGTCCAATAGCAATTCGGACAGCACCCTCTACGTACGTACCAACACCGGCCGCGGCCTGAACCTGCGCGACATGCCCAGCCTGGAGGGCAACATCATCACCAGCTTCAAGCCCGGCACCGCCGTCAAGGTGCTTGTGCGCGGCGCAGGCTGGCACAAGGTAAGCGTTGGCGACCAGGTGGGCTACATGAACGCCCAGTTCCTCTCCGGCAGCGCCTCCGGCGGCAGCAGCAGCTCCTCCAAAACCGGCACCGTCAGCAATCCCGGCGCCAACCAGGTTCTGCTGCTGCGTGAAACCGCCTCTACCGATGCCCGTGTGCTTGGCTACTTTGGCAACGGCACAAAGGTGACCATTCACGGCGAGGAGGGCGATTTCTACAAGGTGACCGTCGGCGGCAAGAAGGGCTACATGATGAAAAAGTTCATCAAGCTCAACAGCTCTTCTTCCTCCACCCTGCCCGCCACCCCCTTTGCCGCGGAGCTTGTAAACCCCAACGGCAACAGCATCGTCAACTTCCGCACCGCGCCCGGCCTTTCCTCCCCCATCATCAAGGCGCACAGGGTTGGCACCCAGATCAACGTTCTTGAAGTGGGCGAAACCTGGTGCAAGGCCGAGATTGACGGCGTAACCGGCTATGTTAGCCGTTACTTCTTCAAGATCTCCAGGTAAGCGGAAAGCTTCGTTTGCCCGCAAAACAAGGGGCCTGCCGCAGCGTTGTTCTGCGGCAGGCTCAGCGTGTCGAAAAAGCTCGCTTCGCGATCTTTTCCGACAGAAACTGGCGGAAATGTTTTCGGCAAGGCCGAAAACTCCCCGCCCGCCCGGCAAAGCCGGGCGATACGAACCAAAGTCAGAGGGGCTGCGGCCCCTCTGACAACTCCCGAAAAGTTTTTCGACAGTCTGGGGCCTGCCGCAGCGTTCTTCTGCGGCAGGCTTTTTTATTATATTGGAGTGGTTTTGGCAAACGATGGCTTATTGACCCATCAGCGTAAAGGCGGCAAACTGAAGATGGCCCGAGCCATTAAAGGTAAAGTACAGCGCGTTAACGCCATCGGGGATCGAAAGATCCACCGCCGTATCGTGCCAAACATTGGCATAGGCAATGGGAATGGACCCCAGCACCGGGCCATCCCACGCGGTGCGCACCTCCAGGCAGCCGGTAGCATACCCCTTGGTGCGAACGCTGATTCTTCGAACGCCCCTGCAATCAAAAAACTTGAAGCCTGCGGTGGCGGTATTGCGCATGTTGGCGATATAACCGGGGTTTTCATCGCCGTCGCCACCCCACTGGGTGATCTTGGGAAAACGATCATCCATCCAGCCCGACCAGGGCACATAGGTCATTTCTTCCCCGGTAAACAGATTGCAGGCGATGTAGGTTGGGTATTCGCCCTCGCCGCGCAGAGGAGCCACGCTGCCGCAGGAGGTCATCTGCGCCTGAAGAATGGAGCCGTCCTGCGCAAAGGACAGCTTCTCAAAGCAGCCCTGGCGGCTGAAATTGGTGCCGTTGGTGTGCCTGTGATAAAACACATACCAGTCGCCGCTGATTTCCACCATGCTGCCATGGTTGTTGGCGGTGTAATAGGCGCATTTCTCGGCGGGCTTGTAGGAATCGATGTGCAAATCCCCGCTGCTGATAAGGACACCCTGATAGACAAAGCCCCTTGTAGGCTCCTTGCTTGTGGCGTAGCACAGCTCGTGAAACTTGACGGAGGAATAAATAAAGTAGTACACATCCTCCTTTTTGCGGATGGAGGAGGCCTCAAAAAACTCATGACCCTCAAAGCCCGTGCCCTGTCCCGTGGTTGAGCTGGGGGCAACAAACACGGGCGGCTGCACAACGGTCAGCATATCGCCGCCAAGAACGGTGCACATCGCGCCGTGACGGGTTTTGTCGCCCACGCCGCAAAAGCCGGTATACAGATAGGTTTTTCCTTCTTCGGTCAGCACGCCGGGGTCAAACTGGGGCTCGTCGCCCTCTCCTTCGCCCAGCAGCGTGCCATCCGCATAGTGAACGTAGCCGTAAAACTGATACTGGCCCGCAGGCGTATCGCAAACAGCCACCGATACCACGCCGCAGTTGCTCAGCACATAGTACAGATAATAGCGTCCGTCCGGACCGACGGTTACGTCCGGCGCGTACAGATTGCCCTGAAGATCGACGTTTCTGGGATCCTGATCCTTGCGGTAGATAACACCCTCATAGCGCCAGTCGCCCAAATCGTTCACCGGCGCGGACCAGCACACATAATCGCCCATGCAGTACACATCGCCATTGAAAAAATCGTGCGAGCCGTACACGTACACGCGTCCGTCAAATACGTACGGTTCGCCGTCCGGCACATACTCCCATGAGGGCAGATAGGGGTTGACAACCTGCTTGCATTGCTCCATCGTTTCTCTCCTCCTTTGTTCTCTCGTATCCGCAAACACCGGCTGCGGCCGGTGGCATTGTACCTGATACCGATTATACAACGCTCCAGGCCGTCCGTCCAGCGCCGAAGGGCGCGGATTTACAAAAACGCCGCGGCTGCGCGCAGGGCCAAAGCCCGGAGAAGCCTCCGCTTTACGATCCGGGGATCCTGTGATATAATCTATTTTGATGTACTCTGCCCTGCGGGGCACATACATCTGTACCGACCGAATGGAAAGCACACCAGAGAAAGGGCGTAATGACATGGCTGCGCACATGCGCAAGATCGAGCGCGAGGCAATGGAGAACCGGGAGCTTAGCTGGCTTCGCTTTAACGGACGTATTGTGGACGAGGCGGATGATCCCGCCAATCCGCTTTTGGAGCGCGCCAAGTTTTTGGCGATTGTCACCTCCAATATGGATGAGTTTTTTCAGGTGCGCTACGGCCGTATCCACGCGGGACGCGAGGATCAAACAAAGGGCCTGGGCGGCGTAACGGGCGAAAAGCTCTACAACAGGGTAAACAAGGCCATCCTGCGCCAGTGCAACCGCCAGTATACCCTGTACGAGGGCGTGCGCAGCGAGCTGTACCTCAAAGGCGTGCGCCTGTTCCCCACCTTTGCGCTGGATGATGTGATGAGCGAATGCGAAAAGGTGCTGTTTGAGCGCGAAATCAGCCCCTACCTTAAGGTGGAGGATCTGGTTGCCGACCGCGTGCAGCAAAAGAAGCTCTACCTGTGCGTAAAGCTGGTGAGGGGCCGCCGCAAGGCCGCCCAGTTCAAGATGGTGGCGCTGCCCACATCGCTGCCGCGCCTGTTTGACCTTACGCCGGATCAGGAGGTGCAAAACCTGATCCGCGTGGAGGACATCATCAAGCATTACGCCTACCGCCTCTTCCCCCGCGAGGAGGTGGAGCACGCGGCGGTGTTCCGGGTGCTGCGCAACCAGAATTTTCCCGTGGTGGAGGAAACCCGTGCCGATGTGCTGCCCGCCGTGCGCGAAATGCTGGCCAAGCGCAACACCGGCGATGTTATGCGTCTGGAGGCCGAGGAGCGCATGAGCGAGGAAATGCTTACCTTGCTCATGAAGCTTTTCCGGGTGGATCAGGACAGGCGTTACCGTGTCACCGGCCCGCTGGATCTGAATAAAATGCTCATGTGCCTTTACAGCATGGTCAAGCGGCCGGAACTCAAATATGAAAACGTGAAGCCGCTGGCCATCCCCCAGCTGATGGGCGACGATGTGTTTGAGCAGATCGACCGGCGCGACTGGCTGATGTATCACCCCTATCATTCGTTTGATCCCGTGGTGCATCTGATGCAGCGCGCAGCGGAGGATCCCACCGTGCGCACCATCAAGCAGACGCTTTACCGTGTAAGCGGTAACAGCCCCATTGTGGCCGCGCTGGCAAAGGCGGCGGAAAACGGCAAAAAGGTCGTGGTGCTTTTTGAGGCGCACGCCCGGTTTGACGAGCTTAACAACCTGCTCTGGGGCGAAAAGCTGGAGCGCGCGGGCTGCCGTGTGCTCTACGGCTTGCCCAACCTGAAGGTGCACAGCAAGGTAACGCTGTTTGAGCGTGAGGTGGACGGTGTAAAGCGCCGCACGGTGCACCTGGGCACCGGCAACTATCACGATGGCACGGCCAAACTGTATACCGATTTTGGCCTGCTTACCTCCGATCCGCAGCTGACCCAGGACGCCGCGGCGTTTTTCGAGGTGCTGGAGGGCCGCGAGGGCGCGCTGGTGGAAATCATGAAAGCGCCGGATATGATGCGCGGCAAGCTGCTGCAGCTGATCCAGCGCGAGCAGAAAAACGCCGAGGCGGGCCTGCCTGCAAGAATTTTGGCCAAGATGAACTCACTTTCCGACAAGCAGATCATCCGCGCGCTGGTGGAGGCCTCGCAGGCCGGCGTGGAGGTGGATCTGATTGTGCGCGGCATCTGCTGTGTGCTGCCCGCCATCGAAGGCTATACCGAAAAGCTGCATGTGCGCTCCATCGTGGGCCGGCATCTGGAGCATGCCCGCGCCTTCCTGTTTGAAAACGGCGGCCGGCACGAGGTATATCTGGCCTCGGCGGACTGGATGCCCCGCAACCTGAGCAGACGGGCCGAGCTGATGTTCCCCGTCAAGGACGAGGCCTGCCGCCAGGCTGTGGAAAACGTGCTCACCCTGCAATGGAACGACACGCAGAAATGCCGCCACCGCAACGCTGACGGCACGGATGAGCTGGTTCCCCTGCGCGTGGGCGGCCTGGATGCGCAGGAGGTGCTGCTGATGGATGTAAACGGCGTATTTGACGGCAGCGTGCCCCTGCAGCTGGAAATGCAGGAGGACGCGCTTGCGGAGGACGCCGCCGAAACGGAGCTTCCCACGGAGAGGGTGTAATATGGAAAACTGGAAAACCCTTGTCAAAGAAGACCGCGAGGCCGTGCTGGCGCGCGACCCTGCGGCCAAATCCATGATGGAGGTGCGGCTGTGCTATCCCGGGCTGGTGGCGCTCAAATCCCACCGCAGGGCCCACGCCCTGTACCGCAGGGGACACACGCTGCTGGCGCGCTGGATCAGCCAGCGGGCCCGCCACCGCACCAGCATCGAAATCCATCCCGGCGCGCAGATCGGGCGCAGGGTGTTTATCGACCACGGCGACGGCGTGGTGATTGGCGAAACCACCGTCATCGGCGATGATGTTACCATCTATCAGGGCGTTACCCTGGGCGGCACCGGCAAGGATGTGGGCAAGCGCCACCCCACCATTGGCAGCAACGTTACCATCGGGGCGGGCGCCAAGGTGCTGGGGCCCATTACCGTGGGCAACAACGTCAAAATCGGCGCGGCCGCCGTGGTGCTGCGGGATGTGCCGGACAACTGCACGGTGGTTGGCAACCCCGGCCGCATTGTGCAAAAGAAAAAGCCGCAAAAGCAGGGCGAGGTGGATCTGGATCAGGTCAATCTGCCCGACCCCATGCTGGAGCGCATGGAGGCGCTGGTTCATCGCCTGACCGTGCTGGAGGAATGTCTGGCCAGGCACGCGGCAAAGCTGGGCTGTGAGGAATGCTTTGAAAAGCGTCCGGACGGCCCCTGCGCCTGCGGGGAGCACCGGGATGCGCCGTAGGCTGATGCTCGCGGCGCTGTGCGCGCTGGCGGCTGCGCTGCTGTGCACGCATCTGCGCCTGCCGCGCAGCACGCAGGTGTACCATCTGGCGCAGGCCGGCGCGGCTGCCCGCAGCGGCGAAGCCATGGATGTTTCCATGCCGCATGGCACGGTGCAGGTCAACCGCGCATCGCCCGAAGAGCTGGATCAGCTTCCGGGCGTCGGGCCTGCCCTGGCACGGGAAATCATTGCCGAGCGCGAGAAAAACGGTTTTTTTCATTACCCGGAAGATCTGGTCAGCGTCAGGGGCATCGGCCCCAAAACGCTGGAAAGGATGCGGGAGCAGCTAAAGCTGCCCTGAAAATGGGACAAGGCCTGCCCTGCAGCTGGCAAAGGAGCGGAGGAAGCATGTACGAACGATATATCAAACGGCTTCTGGATGTGGTGATTTCGCTGGCGGCGCTTCTGGTGCTCAGCCCCCTGCTGCTGGCGCTGGCGGTGCTGATCAAGCTGGACAGCCCGGGGCCGGTGATTTTTTCGCAGAAGCGGTTTGGAAAAAACAGGACGTTTTTTCAAATCTACAAGTTCCGCTCCATGCGCGCGGATACGCCCCACGATGTGCCCACCGCCGATCTGCAGGGCGCCAACCGCTTTATCACCCCGCTGGGCAATGTGCTGCGCAAAACCAGCCTCGACGAGCTTCCCCAGCTTTGGAACATCCTCAAGGGCGATATGTCCCTCATCGGCCCCCGTCCCGCGCTGTGGAATCAGGAGGATCTGATGGCGCTGCGCGATCAATACGGCGCAAGCAGGCTGCGTCCCGGTCTGAGCGGCTGGGCGCAGGTGAACGGCCGCGACAGCCTGGAGCTGGAGCAGAAGGCCATGCGCGATGGCGAGTATGCCCGCAACCTCTCCTTCCGGTTTGATGTCAAATGCCTGTGGCTGACCTTTGTCAAGGTAATCCGGCGCGAGGGCATTGTGGAGGGGACGGCAAAAAACGTTGGCAAACCGGAGGATGTGGCATGATCCATGTATTGATCACCGGCGCGGGCAGCTATATCGGCAGCCACATCGCTGCTTTCCTGCCTGCAGACCGGTATGCCGTGCGCGAGCTGAACGTGCGCGACGGACTGGATGAAACGGCCTTTCAGGGGCAGGATGTGGTCATCCACGTGGCCGGCATCGCCCACCAGAAGGAAACGTCCGAAAACGCGCCGCTGTATCACCGGGTGAACTGCGAGCTGGCGGTGGACACCGCAACGCTTGCCAAAAGGCAGGGCGTAAAGCAGCTGATCTTTTTTTCCAGCATGAGCGTGTATGGCGTAACCACAGGCCGCATCACGGCCCAAACCGCTCCCGCGCCCAAAACCCATTACGGCCGCAGCAAGTGGGAGGCCGAGCAGCGCCTGGAAAAGCTTTCGGACGGCGCCTTCCGCATCGCCATTCTGCGCCCGCCCATGATTTACGGGCCGGGCTGCCGCGGCAATTATCCGCGTCTGGCGGGGCTGGCAGGCAGGCTGCCGGTGTTTCCCCGGGTGAACAACCAGCGCAGCATGCTTTATATCGAAACGCTGTGCGCCTTCGTGGAACAGCTGATTGACAGCGGAGAGGGCGGGCTGTTCTTTCCGCAGAACCGGGACTATGTCAATACCTCGGAGATGGTTCAACAAATCGCCGCCTGCCATGGCCGGAAAATGCGGCTGATGCCCGGGCTGGGCTGGCTGCTCCGTATGCTTGAGAGCCGCGTGGGCGTGGTAGGCAAGGTGTTTGGCACGCTGACCTATGACATGGACATGAGCCGGGCGTTTGCGCAGGCTGGCCAGCTGCCTTTTGAAGAAACCATCCGAAGGACGGAGGGCGGGCAATGAAACGCAAGGTGCTCTTTGTGGCAACGGTGCTGCGCGGGCATGTGCTGGTTTTTCATCTTCCCTATATGAAATGGTTTCAGGAGCAGGGCTATGAGGTGCATCTGTGCTGCCGCAACGATACGCCCGATCCCGGGATCACCGTGCCCTACTGCGACCGATGGATTCAGCTGCCCTTTGAGCGCTCCCCGCTCAACCGGGCCAACCTCGGCGTGTACAGGCAGCTCAAGGCTCTCATCGACCGGGAGCAGTACGCGCTCATCCATTGCAACACCCCCGTGGGCGGCGCGCTGGGGCGGCTGTGTGCCCGCGCCGCGCGTGCAAGGGGAACCCGGGTGGTGTATACCGCGCACGGCTTTCACTTTTTCGATGGCGCGCCCCTGCAAAACTGGCTGCTGTTTTACCCCGCCGAGCGCTTTCTGAGCCGCTTTACCGATTTGCTCATCACCATGAACGGCGAGGATGACCGGCGCGCACAGCGCTTTCACGCCAAAAAAACCGCCATGGTCAACGGCGTCGGCGTGGATCTGAGCCGCTTTGAGGAGCCCGTGGATCGCGACGAGGTACGCCGTCAGCTTGGGCTGGCGCAGGATACCCCCCTGCTGATTACCGTGGGCGAGCACATCGACCGCAAAAATCACGAAACGGTGCTGCGCACCCTTGCGCTGCTTGAAAATGTGCACGTGCTGTTTTGCGGCGTAGGCGAGCGGGAGGATTCGCTTCGTGCGCTGGCCCGGGAGCTGAACGTGGAAAACCGCGCGCATTTCCTGGGCTTTCGCAGAGATGTGCCAAGGCTGCTGGCGGCGTGCGATCTCTTCTTTTTCCCCTCGCTGCAGGAGGGCCTGCCTGTTTCGCAGATGGAGGCCATGGCGGCGGGGCTGCCATGCGTGGTCAGCGATGTGCGCGGCAATGCCGATCTCGTCCGTCCGGGGGAAGGCGGCTTTCTGCGAAAGCCCAACGATTGCGAGGGCTTTGCCGCGGATATCGCCCTGCTGCTGGGCGATCCCGCCCTGCGGGACAGCATGGCGGAGCGCAACCGCAGCGTGATGAAAAATTACAGTCTTGAAGCGGTGCTGGCCCAGATGACCCGGCTGTACCGCGAACAGCTGGGCGAACATGGTTAAGAAGGTGGAGCAGAAATGTCCGGGACGCTGATGTACATCAACAACAGCGCGGTAGACGCGGCCGGAAAGCCCGATCCGTTCTTTTTGCAGGAGCTGCCGTGGCTGAAACAGCGCTTTGACCGCATTGTGGTGATCTGTCAGGAGGGCGTGCGCACCCTGACCGGCGAGGAGGAAAAAACCTATCCGCTGATCCGTCCGCTGGGCGGAAGGGTGCTTTCGTGGATCAGGCTGCCCTTTACCCGGGAGTTGTGGCGCGAACTGCGCCATCTGCAGCGGGATGGCGTGCTCACCCCGCGCAATGTGGTAAAGGTAGCGGCCTTTGCACGCCGGGGGCTGAAAATGCATTTCTGGGCGGAACGCATGATGCGCGCCCTCAGTGAGGCATCCACCACCCTGTACGCCATGTGGATGAGCTTTGACGGCTATGCCGCAGCGCTGTGCAAGCGCAGGCATCCCGGCATGCGCTTTGTGGTGCGCGGCCATGCCTATGATATCGATACCGAGCGCGTTTCGCTCAACCCTTATTTTATGAAACAATTCATTGCCGATCAGGCCGACGGGCTGTACCTGATCAGCGAAACGGCCAAAAAGCAGTACCTGTCCTACATGCAGGGCAAGGTGGATGAAAGCAGGCTGCATGTGCTGGCCATGGGCTCCGGCGGCGAGCCGGTGGAAACCTACCGTGAGGCGCCCCTGTACACACAGGGCGTTTTGCGCGTGGTAAGCTGCGCGCAGGTGATTCCCATCAAGCAGGTGGAGCTGATGGTGGAGGCGCTTGGCAAATGGGAGGGCGGCCCGCTGTGCTGGACGCATATTGGCGGCGGCGAAGGGCTGGAGGAGCTGCGCCGGCTGGCCGACCGCACCCTTGGCCCCAAGGAAAATGTGATCTGCGAGCTGCTGGGGCAGATGAGCGCCTCCAGAATTCAAAAGCTGTATGACGAGCGCGCGTTTGATGTGATCGTCAACACCAGCCGCAAGGAGGGCGTGCCCATCTCCATCATGGAGGCCATGCGCCACGGTACGCCGGTCATCGCCCCCGCAGTGGGCGGCATCCCGGATCTGGTTACGCCGCAGGTGGGCTGGCTGTATGATCCCGCGGAGGGGGCGCAGGGCGTTTTGAACGCGCTGCAAAAGCTATCCTCCTTTACGCAGGAGCAGGCGGAAAGCATGCGCCGCCAGGTGCGCGAATACTGGAACGAGCATTGCTGCTCGTATTCGCTGCTGCCCAGACTGTTTCCGGAGCCCTTCCGCCACCACGTGAGACGCTAAGAAACGAGGAGAACACATGTCAGGCAAAAAGCGCATACTGATCATCAGCTACTACTTTGCGCCCCAAAACGTGATTGGCGCGGTGCGCCCCACCAAGCTGGCCAAATATCTCAGCCGCATGGGGCACGAGGTAACGGTTCTCTGCGGCGGCGGCCTGGACGGACAGACGGATCCCACGCTGGAGCGCGATTTGCAGGAACTTCAGGATGTCCATCTGCTGAAGGAATGGAGCCCGCTGCGCGACTGGTACATCTACAAGCGCTCCAAGCCCCAGTCCGCCGCGCAGGACAAGCCGTCCACGGATGCTCCTTCCGCAGCGCCGGGCGGATTGAAAAAACAGCTGATGCGCGTGGTAAACGCCGTATACATCTACCTGGACTGGATGGCGGACCGCAATTTTAGAAGGCTGGCCCTGCGTGAGCTCAAACGGCTGCACGGGGTATACGATGTGGTTTTTTCCACCTACGCCTCCTTTGCGGTGCACGAAATCGCCCAGCGCGCCAAAAAAACAGGGCTTGCCCGAAAATGGATTGCTGATTTCCGGGATGAGGTCAACATGCCCTTTGCGTGTCAGGAAAAACGCAGGCAGCGCTATCTGCAGATGATTCGCCGCGATGCGGATATCATCAGCGCTGTTTCACATGGTTTTCTTGAAATGATGCATTTCGATGAGGTAGGCCGCGTGCTCTCCAACGGCTTTGACCGGGAGGATCTGCCGAAGGTGGAGGCCCAAAAAACAGATCATCGTATGCGCTTTGTGTACTGCGGTCAATTTAACATGGGGCGCAGGGGAATCGCTAACCGTGATTTGACGCCTGTGTTTCGTGCCATTGCGCAGCTTGTAGAGGAAGGCGCGTTGGTAAAGCAGGAAATCTGTCTTGTCTACGCAGGTTCCGAGGGAGCGCTGATGAAGCAGTATGCTGCAACCTGCGGCCTGGAGGAATGCGTGGAGGATCACGGCCAGGTCAGCCGCAGCGCTTCCATCCGCCTGCAAAAGGAAGCGGATGTGCTGCTGCTTGCCTCGTGGAACACCGCTGGACAGCGGGGCATTCTAACCGGCAAGATGTTTGAATACATGATGATGGATAAACCCATTCTGTGCTGTATGAGCGGCGATGTACCAAACAGTGCAGTGAAAAAAGTGATGGAGGAAACCGGCATTGGCTGTTGCCGCGAGGAAGCTGCTGCGCAGGTGGATGATCCCCGATTGCTGGATGCTCTGCGCCGTCTGGTGAACAGATGGAAAGCCGGCCAGCCGCTGCTGGACGGCCGCAACCGCGAAGCTGTGGAAGCCTATGCCTATCCGCGTCTGGCGCAAGCCCTTGACAACTGGATTGACGAATAACGCCTCATCTGCGCCAACAGGCTGTGCTCAAATACCGTATTTCTCCTGCAACAAAATCCACGGTGAAAGCCCTTATCTGAATAGAGAGCAGCGCCCGAAAGGTTTTTCAACTTTTCGGGCGCTGCTTTTGCAAATGGCTGAAATTTTCATTTTTTGATATGTGAAAGCGATCAGTCTAATTTGGACAATCATATTCTGCCTGTGTTCGTCAACGTAGTCATAAAAAACTCCCCATCCCTTATGGATCAAGGCTTTCACCAGGGAACTGGTGACCTGGCCTGTCCCAGCATCCTCATGCTCCCAAATCACTTATTCAGTTGCGTTTGGGCCTTTCGGGAGATACGGGATGGGCAGGAACGAAACCCGGTACCCTCTTTACTTCGCCACGTTGTTAACCGGCACTCCGGCAAGGAAGGATTCCAGATTCTTGACGGCTACATCCATCAGGCGCTGACGGCTCTCTTTGGGCGCCCAGGCAATATGGGGCGTGATGAGACAATTTTCAAGGCCGAGCAGCACATTGTCCTTGCGGATGGGCTCCACAGATACCACGTCGAGCGCAGCACCCTGTACCTTCCCGGCAAGCAGCGCCTCACGCAGGTCCGCTTCGTTGATCAGGGGGCCGCGGGCAGTGTTGATAATCAT
The DNA here is from genome assembly GCA_016297535.1 of Clostridia bacterium. Taxonomy (GTDB): domain Bacteria; phylum Bacillota; class Clostridia; order Christensenellales; family Aristaeellaceae; genus Limiplasma. The sequence goes on from JAEDGL010000031.1 coordinate 16,623, forward strand.
CACGCCGTCCTTCATCTTGGCGATTGCTTCCTTATTGATCAGACCGGTATTTTCCTTATTAAGCGGGCAGTGCAGGGAGATCACGTCACTCTGTGCAAGCAGTTCATCCAGCGATACGAGTTCATCGCCGGTACAGAGGGCGTCATATGCAATCACCCTCATGCCAAAGGCACGGGCAATATCGGCCGTGGCGTGGCCAATACGGCCATAACCGATGATGCCCATTGTCTTGCCGGCCAGCTCGATGAGCGGATAATCCCAGAAGCAGAAATCGCGGCCTTCCGTCCAACGTCCCTGCTGCACAGCACTGCTGTGATACCCCACATGATGGCACAGCTCCAGCAACAGTGCAAATACGTACTGAGCCACGGCCTGCGTACCGTAGGTGGGAATGTTGGTGACAACAATGCCACGCTCACGTGCATCATCCACATCCACCACGTTGTAGCCGGTGGCCAGCACACCCACATATTTGATCTGCGGGCAGGCAGCAAATGTTTCGGCGGAGACAGGGGTTTTGTTGGTAATGACCAGTTCGGCATCACCGATGCGGCTGATGATTTCTTCTGTTTTGGTGTGCTCATACACGGTCAGTTCGCCCAACTGTTCAAGGCCTTCCCAGCTCAGATCGCCGGGATTCTCGGTGTAGCCGTCCAGAATAACGATCTTCATTGTTTACTCCTCCACAAGCGCCCACGCGCGATTGATTACGCGCTTGGGATTGGCCAGAATGATGTTGCCGTCCTCGTCACCCCAGGGTTTTACCTCCAGCGACAGCACCAGCGGATCCTTCTCGCGGAAGAAGCCCACCTCCTTGAGCACGGTGAAAAAGTCCACCAGTTCGTCCACATCGTTGGCACTGCCGGGAAAACCGAAGCGGGGATGCTCATCGCCATAGGTTTCGCAGCCGGGCTGCGCCACGGCGTTGCCAATGTGCAGATGAGTGATGTAGGGGCGCAGCGCCAGCAGAACGGGGCCAACGAGGAAAACTTTGGCTTTAATTTTCATCCATTTTTGTTGGGTTAGCCCTGATGCAAAAGGAAACCGCTGCATCGCGCAGCACCCCATCCAGAACCCGTCTCCCGGTGTTCACGGCATCCTCGCTCCCCTTTCAATTCTACACAGGCAGCCTCGTATTCCTCCTTGACAATCGCTTTTTCTCACCAGGCGGATTTTCCCTCCATGAAGGGAACCTCCTTTCCCCCGAGTGTGCTGGGGTTACAATGTGAAACACTCCGCAATTGCTTTTTGGCCAATGTTTTACGAAACGCGTCCTAGGCGTGTCCATCCGACATGAAGATGGTAAGGTCAAAGTCCGCCAAATGTGATTAACGGTATACCCAGCGTATCCGAAGAAAACCGCAAGCGAATGAATGAAAGCTTTTATCATACAAACCAACCAGAAAAAACGAAACAAATTCATAAGCAGAAGGGAAGAGGGATAGAAAAGGTACTATGAATTTCGCAGATTGATAAAGAAATATTTGCATGCTTTGGCAGAACATACAGACCATTCCCTGATACTGGTCAAAATTGAAAACGGAATCAAAGACACAAAGCAAAGAATGGGGTGATCGATGAAATCCTCAAACGGATTTGAAAAGTAACCCCCCAAAACCAACAACAGCGCAAAAAATCACCCTCGCCGTCTATATGCGAAGGTGATTCATCTGGAGCTGATGACCAGATTCGAACTGGTGACCTCATCCTTACCAATGCAATACCATATACCACGGTCATGCATATAGTTCGATCTATTGCATAAGAATTCCTCTATTACAAACAAGCTTCTGCATCAAGTGCATAAAGTGATATCCACTTCGCCATAGTGGTCGGTTATCCTGATTAGCAGTCGATTAGCAATACCACCATGGACAAACCCCGCAAATTAGCTGGGGATTTACTCAGGATTAACAGCAAATCCCCCAAATGAAAGACGTTCAGCGATGAGCGTCTTTTTTTCTACCCACATTGGAGGTGACATCAATGCCTCGCAGAGACTTCATCGCCATAGAAGCGATGATGAGGTATGAGCCTGCCGCACACTATGACAGCGGTGAGGATGGCATCTTTGCTGAGTGTCGTTCCTGCCGCTTTCATCGTCCCTACGCAGCAGATCAAACCTGCGTATTCCGAACCTGCCCCTACTCTGCACAACCTACGTCAACTTGTAAGCCCACCCGTTGGATACTTGCATATGTGAACCCTATCCCATACAACGGAGGTGATTATCCTGAACGCCAACATCATCGCACTATCCAATCAGAAAGGCGGCGTTGGCAAGACCACAACGACGGTCAATCTGGGCGTCGGCCTTGCCAATGCAGGTGAAAAGGTTCTGCTTGTGGACTGCGATCCACAAGCCAGCCTGACTATCAGCCTTGGCTATCCGCAGCCTGACAAGCTGCCATGCACACTCTCCACCCTCATGGGCAGCGTCATCACAGACGAACCCATCATTCCTTCCGAAGCCATCCTACATCATGCGGAGGGCGTCGATCTGCTGCCTGCCAGCATCGAACTTTCCGGCATGGAGGTATCGCTGGTGAACGCCATGAGCCGCGAAACTATGCTGCGTCAGGTACTGGAACCGCTCAAAAAGCAATATGATCATATTCTCATTGACTGTATGCCCTCGCTTGGTATGCTCACCATCAACGCTCTGGCTGCTGCCAGTAGCGTCATCATCCCCGTTCAGGCGCAGTACCTTCCAGCAAAGGGTCTGGAACAGCTGCTCAAAACTGTTGGACGGGTGCAGCGCCAGATCAATCCCAAGCTGAAGATCGACGGTATTCTACTGACGATGGTGGACAGCCGCACCAACTATGCCAGGGACATCAGCCAACTGCTTCGAGAAACCTACGGCAGCAAGCTGAGAGTTTTCGCAGTGGACATTCCCCATTCGGTACGAGCCGCCGAAATCAGTGCGGAGGGCAAGAGTATTTTTACCCATGATCCTAAAGGTAAAGTTGCCACGGCGTATCATGCGCTGACGCAGGAGGTGATGAAGATTGAAAAGCAGCGCGAAAAACGTAAAGCTGATCTCGGTAGATGATCTGTTTTCTACGGAGGAAAGCCGTGCGGATGAACAGCGGGAAAAGGTAGTAGAAATACCACTTTCCGAGATTCATCCCTTTGAGAATCATCCCTTCAAGGTAACAGACGATGATCGTATGCTTGACATGGCTGAAAGCATCAGGGAGCATGGCGTGCTGGTTCCTGGCCTTGTTCGACCGCGTGAGGACGGCGGTTATGAAATGATTGCTGGTCATCGGCGTCACAGGGCTTCAGAGCTTGCTGAGCGCGATACCATGCCCGTTATTATCCGAGATTTGGACGATGACGCCGCCACGATTATCATGGTGGACTCCAACATCCAGCGTGAAACGCTGCTGCCCAGCGAATGCGCCTGGGCGTATCGGATGAAGCTGGACGCTATGAAACGGCAAGGAAAACGCACGGACCTAACTTGTGGCCAAGTTGGCCACAAGTCAGAAAAGTCAGTAATGCGAGTTGCCGA
>JAEDGL010000032.1 GCA_016297535.1 Clostridia bacterium
CGTTTGAGGGGCGTGTCCGAGAGGGTACGGGTTCAAGTCCCGTCCATCGCACCATTATCAAAGACTGTTGACTTTTGTTGACGGTCTTTTATTTTTTGTATCGTACTGAAGGAATGAAACGCCATAAGACAATCGACAGAGTATTGCATTAAAGCTATAGAACAAAATATGAGGTAGTACAAATATGGGTGATTTAGAATTCAATATTTATTTTTGTGGAATGGATGAAGAAACTTTTTCCGAGCAAATTATGATCTATAAACCCAATAGCAGGATTACAAGATGTTTCACCGAGGCGGCTTTACTGCAGCTAGAAATTATCTATGTCAGCGAACTCATTGATCATTTGAAAAAAGATATAACCATAAAAGAAAGTTTGGGAGCATGTGGACTTGAGAATTTTTCCATAGAGACAGTTTATATACAATATCATGGTTACCTACTGAGAATACAAAAAGACAAACCCATTTCAACAATTTTTCAAGACTTTGAAACGAATCAACTGGAATTTGCTCACTTTGTTGTAGGCGGCGCGTCCATTCATAATGAAACCAGCTATAGATTTACCATTCATCCCGATGAAAAAATTCATGAGCATATGCCTCACGTTCATGTTTCAAAAGCCGGAACCGAAATACGATATTCTTTAGAAACTTTGCTGCCGATTGATCCTCTTGTAAATCCCCATAAACGCGATAACAAAAAGATTATTACGCCGTTTCTACAACGGAACCATGATAAATTACTAGAGATGTGGAGTTACTATACAAAGGGATATACCACGCCTGATATAGCTCAAGATGGAAAACAATTTTATAGCGAATCCTAACCATAATAAACCAGTTTTATATTCTTTATCAAACAGTTTTTCCACTATAAGGCCTAAGAATAAAGCCTCTTGTTTACTGCTTGCAAATCATTGATTTTTCTCAATTTTCTCAGAGCTTTTAATAAGATGATCGAATAAGGTTTTTTTACAAATTTACAATTCAGTCTTTATTCCAAAGGCTTGAAACCTTTGGTTCTTATCTTTGGGACATGGTTGAAATGCTGATCAGATAACAAACTTGCATAAGGCATCCAACTCACAGAATAAAAAAGACCCTGCAGAAAGCAGAGCCTTTTGAGATATCAGAAGGACGGTGTACAGTTAAATTCCATTCCATTCAAATGGTTGAGCGGTCCATCCAGCTCAAACGACAGCCTTGTGGAGCACAGCATGAGGCGACGGGCTTTATAGCGTTTGTTTGCCTCCCGGTCGCCATATTGATCATCCCCCAGCAGAGGATGGCCGATAAAGGCCAAATGGGCACGGATCTGATGGGTTCGGCCGGTATGCAAACGAACTTTCAACCGGGCGCATTCGCCCTTTTGCAGCACCGTATACTCCGTGATAATCTGCTTTGCATCGCGGCTTTGATAAGGTGTGACGTGAACTCTGGCGTTCCTGGCATCCTTGATCAGGTAATGCTCCAGCACTGCGTGCGCAGGTGAAGGCGTGCCAAGTACAACGCAGGTATACTCCTTATGCACCCGATGGTTGCGGAAAGCGTCCTGTAAAATCTGCTGCGCTTGCGGTGTTTTGGCAAGCACAATCAGCCCTTCGGTTGGATTATCCAGCCGGTGACACAGCAGCGGCTCGCAAAGCAGGTTTGGCATTTGCATACTCAGCAGCTGTGTCAATGTCTTTCCGCCCTTTGTATCCGGCTCGCAGCTGACGCCAGCAGGCTTTATAACAATCAGCACGTTTGCATCCTCATAAACAATGGGCACAAGCGGATGTTTGGGCTGCAGGTCACGCGTATAGAGTTTGACTTCCGCACCCGGAACGACAGCTGCATCCAGCCCCACACGCACACCGTTTACCTTTACATCGCGCTTCTGAAAAGCTTCCCTGAGCACATATTCCGGTATTTCCGGCAGCATTCGCCTGGTCAAGGACAGCAGACGGCCTTTTTCCGCGCTGGGATCAATCGTAAACGTATGCAGTTTCATACTCACTGCACCAGCGCTGTTTTCAGGCCCATCCAATGCGGAGTGCACTGGTAGAGCATTTTGAGCGCGTCCTTCATGGGCTGAGTAGGCAAAACGCTGAGCATGGAAGCCATAACCTCCTCCATTTCGTGGAGTTCCACACCCTGCTTGGCGAGCATGCGCAGATCCTCCGCTGCCTCGCCCAAATCAAATTCGGGACGAAGCGCTCCGCGTAGCGCTCCGCAAAGCATCTCATGCAGCGGAATTTCCTCCGGCAGAATGCCGTTCATTCCTCCTGCAATAACCTCCTGCGACAGCTCCAGTGTAAAAATTCCTTCCACCGGCTGCATCTGAAACATGCGGTAGGGATCCGCCAGCCCCGGATGCAGCAAGATCAAATCGCCATTCGCATCCGTTACGTACTCAAAGGTGGACTGCAGATAGCGTAGGGCCACCTCCATGGCCAGATCGTCATCCCGTCTCATCACCTCGCGCATAAACACATCTACAGGCTGGGCAGAATGCAAGAGCCCGGCAATATAGAGCAGGCCGTGAATGGTTGCCTCAAAACGGAATACCCGCTCGCGGGCAGCAGCCATTTCCGGCATATGGATAGCAAGCATAATGGATTCATGAAGCGCCTTTGGCAGCATCAGCGTCCATTCTTCTCCATCGGCACGAAAGCTGCACCACAGCCGTCGAACCAGCGCTTCCGCTGCGCCGATATCATCCCATTCGCCCAAAAGAATCTCGCCATCATTCATCAGCAGCCGTTCCAGAAGCTGCATTTCCCCCACACTTACATACTGCGCCTCCAGCGGCAGGCGAAACATAACACGCTGGCGCAATTCGCTCAGAGTGGTCAACATCTGGTCGTTTGTTTTTTCAAAGGAACCCGAAAGCAGGCGCATTGCATCCAGCTCTGTGGCCTCCTGAGAAAACAGTCCTACAGACGGATAGGCAAACAGACGGCGCTCGCATGCCTCAAACTGTTTTTCACGCATCATGCTCATGGTCATTTCGCCCCAATCCACATGAAGCATTCCTTCTCTGAGCACACTGCCGTCCTCCCTTCATCGTATACAGGCGCTTGAAACGCCTTTCTTTATTATACAGACCACGCCAGAAGTGTCAAGGTTTCATTCAATGCAATTCGTGGCAGATCGTGTACTGCCCTCAAAAATAACCTGCTTGCACTTCCAAGCAGGTTAAACTTGTTATTACTCTGCGCCGGTGATGCTAATCCGGTTCTGCGTATCCTCCACCGTACAGATCAGGCCGGTCATGCTTTCAAGGCTCTTTGCAGGCATGTAAAGCACATCCTGCGCCCGATACAGTGAGCGATCCGGCACCAGCTGCGGCTCGTCATTGCGATAAACCTGCAAATCTACCGGGTCGCCCTGCTGGTTTTCGGTATGCGTAAAGCGGATTAAATTTTGTCCGGCGGCAAAAGCATATTCATCCATCTCCACAGAGGACGATGAAATAACATTGATCCCCGCCGCGTTCAAAACAGACAGCACCGGCAGATAGACATTTTCTCCCTGATGGTAGGCTTTTGCCTGAATGGAAGTGCCATTAACCGCAATGGTATAGCCGGTCATTTCTTCCACAGGCAACGGTACAGCCGTTGGAGCAGGCGTATGCGTGGGAACCGGCGTGGACGTCCATACGGGGATGGGCGTTCCGGCAGGCTTGGGCGAAGGGGTTGTAGCAGGCGGAGCCGTTATGGCCAACGCAAGCTGAGCCTCCGGCGTAGGAGTAGCGGAATTGTCTTTCCGCGGAGGACGGATTTCGTTGCTTTCGTACAGCACTGTCAGCGTATGGCGGCCTGCAATGCCGTCCACCGTCAGCCCGTGCATATATTGAAATTCTTCCACCGCGCGGCGCGATTGATTGCCGTATGCGCCGTCGATTTCGCCCTCATAATAGCCGTATTCCTGCAGCTTTTCCTGCATTTTACGCACCTCGGCCCCTTTATCGCCCACCTGAAGCGTTTTATACGCAGGATTTGGCGTCATGTTGATGGTGGGCACAGGCGTGGCCGGGGGCGTAGGCGTAGGCGTTTCCTGTGCATAAGCGCTGGAATAATCCGGCGTAACAGGAATCACACTTGGCTGCGGAGCTGTTTGCACAGAGGTGGCAAACACAAGCGACATGTATACCAGCAAAGTTTGAAGCAGATCCATCGTATCTGTCCTCCTTGAAAGCATCTGCGTGGAATCACTTTATAGCATATCACACTGTGGCGGCATTGACAAGAAACAAAAAAGCAGTAAGATAAATGTAACCTATCAGTAAGGAGTTCTTTTGTATGCTTCTTGGTCATCTGGATTTTTCTGTACAGCCGACAGGCGCACCCATCAACGATGAAAGCCTTTTTGTTCATTTTCAGCATGGAAAAATCCTGCTGGCTCAAAACAACCTGCCCGCATGGGCGCAGGTGCGAGCCTTGCTGCCGGATGATTTTCAGCCCTTTGAACTGGCTCATACAGGTGAGCAATCGATTTTTTCCGTGCATCCCCATATGCCGCTGGATATCGCGCAGAACGATTTGCTGCAATACCGCGAAACCGGCATTTTCCGCAGCATGCCGTTTGAGCAGGCTTCGCTGCTTACGTCCTGTCTGCACCTGTGGAACTGGTATCAGAACAACCGTTTCTGCGGAAAATGCGCCACTCCTCTGCAGCCGGATCAGAAGGAGCGCGCATTGCGCTGCCCCCATTGTGGCAATCTGCTTTTTCCCATGATCGCGCCGGCTGTGATTGTAGCCATCACCTGCGGAGATCGCATTCTGCTTGCACGCAATCTGCGCTACGAGCACTATGCCCTGATTGCAGGCTATGTAGAGGTTGGAGAAACGCTGGAGCATGCCCTGCGCCGCGAGGTAAAGGAGGAAGTAGGGCTGGAAATCCATCACATCTGTTATCTGGGAGATCAGCCATGGGGCGTCAGCGGTTCTCATATGTTTGCTTTTCACGCACAGGCGGACGACCAGGCGCCTATCCGCATTCAGCAAAGCGAGCTAAGGGATGCGCGATGGTTTAACCGTGAGGATGTTAAACCTCTGCCGCACAAAATGAGCATTGCTTATGAGCTGATTGAACGTTTTCGAAACGGGACGCTTTAGAACATGAAAACACCAGGGCAGTTATCTTTTGCCCTGGCATTTTTGTTTACAGCGTATACAGGAAACGACACACCTGTCTGGGCTCTCCCTGATAAAGCCCCGGGCCTTCATACTGCTTGACAAAGCCACAGCGCTCCATCACCTTGGAGGACGCGGCATTCTCCATCAGGCAAATGCCCTCCATGCTTTGAATGCCCAGCTTAGTCATGATTACCGGGAGAAAAGCCCGTGCAGCCTCGGTGGCATATCCGTTTTTGGTATATGCTTCGCCGATGTGATAGCCAATTTCCCAGCCTTCTTCCAATGGCACCGCCTGCACATAGCCAACCAGCGTGCCATCCCGAAGCGTGACTGCGTATACCTGCGGCCCTTCGCCGGTTTGATAACATTCGATCAGATAGTCGATAACTTCCGCCGCTTTTTCCACCGTTTCAAACACCTCGTCCGGTACAAAACGGCGGTTGTCATCATCCAGTGAATTCAGATGCAGGCTTTGAGCCATATCCCTGTTCAGTTCGGTAATGATCAGTCTTTCTGTTTCAATATGCATGGCGTTATCAGCGGAACAGCTGCTCCAGCTCCTCATACTTTTCATGGGTAATAAGCGCGTCGTGCGTCGTGCCTTCCAGCCGAACCACATAGGTCCAGCGGCCATAGGGTGTAATATCCTTGATATGGTTAAGGTTGATAATATAGCTCTTGTGACAGCGGAAAAATACATCTGCAGGCAAGCGCTCCTCCATATCGCCGAGCGTATCGTTGGTTACGTAACGCCCATTATCCGCCGTGTAGAGCACCGTGGAACGGTCTTCGCGCTGGATCAGCAGGATATCCTGCAAATCCACAAAGGTTACGCCGTCGCGGTGACGCAGCATCATCCTGCCGGACAGCGCACGCGGCCTGGCAGAAGGCGCTGCGACTGAGCGCCCTGCACGGGAAAGCAGCCTTTCTCTCGCACGCTCCAGCGTCTGAATTACCCTTTCCACCTTGAAGGGCTTAACCAGGTAATCGAAGGCATACACCTCAAACGCATCGCCCATGTAGCTGTCGTGCGCTGTGGCAAAGATAATGATAATGTTGGGATTCATATCCTGAATGGCCCGGGCGCATTCCACACCTGTCATTTCGGGCATTTCCACATCCAGAAACACCACGTCGGGCTTGAGCTTTTCCACCAGATCCAGCGCTGTTTTGCCGTCTCCCGCTTCTGCCACCAGTACAAAATCCTCTACCCGTTCCACAATCTTGCGCATGATGGTGCGCATACCCGTATCATCGTCTGCGATCAATACGCGCAGATCTTCCATCCGTTCTTTCCCCTCTGCTTTTGTCCTTTTCAGCGTACACGCCGCATGCGCTGCGCGGGCTTTGCAAGAATTTCGCTCATAACGACGCCGCGCATCCAATCTTTTGCAGAAAAATCAATAAGCGGTTCACGACCGATTTCGTTCTCATAAACGCTTGCAGGCGCGGGCGTTTGTTCACGCTCGTGTCCAAGCTCCGGATCGCAGATACATTCGCCTTCGGTGCTCTCCACCTGCATGCTGCCCCTGAACGCGGACTCCATCCGTGCAAATGTGGTGACCGACTCGCCCTCACCCAATACGGGCTCTGTGAACGTCTGCATTTCTTGCGCCGGCATCGTTTCCTGCTTGGGAAGCTCGGTATGTTGCTGCGCAGCTCGCTTTGCGCTCCGTTCGCTGAGTATTTCTCTTTTTGTAGACAGCACCGCCTTTGCCTTGCGCTTTTTGTTCTTTTTGCTTGCCTGAGCAATGGCCCAAACAATAAGTGCCAGAACAATCAATCCATCCACGCCGTACTCACCTCCCACGTTAACAGCGTGCGCAGCCGCTTAGCAGGCGGCTGCGCCGCGTACTTGTTACTTTTTGGGATCTACGGGCGTGCTGGCCTTGGCAATGCCTTCACGCATGCTGGTATCAGCCACCAGATTCTGCATCTGATAGTAGTCCATTACTCCCATCTTGCCTTCACGCAGGGCAGCCGCCATGGCCTTGGGAACCTCGGCCTCGGCCTCTACCACGCGGGCACGCATCTCCTGCACAGCAGCCTTCATCTCCTGCTCATGAGCAACGGCCATGGCGCGGCGTTCCTCGGCGCGGGCCTGAGCAATGCGGCGGTCGGCTTCCGCCTGATCCATCTGCAGCTGTGCGCCCACGTTGCGGCCCACGTCCACATCGGCAATATCGATGGACAGAATTTCGTAAGCGGTACCCGCATCCAGTCCCTTGTTAAGGACCGTCTGGCTGATGAGATCCGGGTTTTCGAGCACCTGTTTGTGGGTTTCGCTAGAGCCAACGGTGGTCACAATGCCCTCTCCGACGCGAGCGATGATGGTTTCTTCGCCGGCGCCGCCAACGAGACGTTCAATGTTGGTACGAACGGTCACACGCGCCTTGGCACGCAGTTCGATGCCATCCTTGGCAATGGCGGCAACCACGGGGGTTTCGATCACCTTGGGGGTAACGCTCATCTGCACGGCCTGCAGCACGTCGCGCCCGGCCAGATCGATGGCGGAGGCTTTTTCAAAGGGCATTTCGATGTTGGAGCGCTGCGCGGCGATGAGCGCATTGATTACGCGATCCACATTGCCGCCGGCCAGGTAGTGCGTTTCAAGCTTGGCAAGGCTCATGTCCAGGCCGGCTTTTCGCGCTTTGATAAGCGGTTCCACCAGTCGCTTGGGCTGAATGCGGCGAAGGCGCATACCAATGAGGGACGCAATGCTTACGTGAACGCCCGCAGCAAGCGAGGTGATCCACAGTCCAACAGGAATAAAGCGAAGGAAAACCAGTACGAAGATGAGCGCAATGATGAGCACCATGAACACCCAGATGATGGAATCCATATACAACATTTTGATTTCCCCCTTTTCAATCTATCAGGTTAAACGCCGGAAGGCCGGACGTTATCCTTTTCATCCGTTGGCGGGAATGCGGCGCACCACAACGCGCGCGCCTTCCACATGATCCACCCGCACCTTTTCGCCCTTGGCAATGTATTCTCCGTCGGATTGAACATTCAGCCTGACCCCGTCAAATTCGGCCATGCCTGTGGGACGAAGCACCGTGGTGGTCAGGCCGGTTTTGCCAAGGAAAACCTCCATATCCCGGTTGGCCACATAGCCGTCCTCGGTGCTTTCGGTTTCGGTAAGAATGACAGCCGACTTGGAAAGCTTGCCCTTGTTGGCGGAGCGCAGCGCCAGCGAAATGGCAATGGCGACAACCGCCAGAATAATCAATGTTACGCCCAGCGCGGCCATACTACCGTGACTGAAATAGGTAAGCGCGATGCAGGCAATTTCCAAAATGATACCGGTAATGCCCGGCAAACCGAAACCGGGCATGAATACCTCAATAATCAGCAGCACCAATCCCAGCAAAAAACAGGACAGTATGGGCAGATTGGCCAAGATCATTTCCAACATGGTAAAACCCTCCTGATTTGGACACTTTGGCTTTTTGCAGTATTACTATAGCACAGAAGCGCCGGTTTGTCGTGCGAAAATTTCCACAGCATACAGTCTTTGCGCTCAAATGTCATTTTCGCCGTTCGTGCGCACGGAAAGCGTATGCGCAAGTGTTTGCAAATCGTTGGCGTACGTCGACTTAAGCGATCCGTTGTAGAGGATGGAGGCGGGATGATACAGCGCAAACAACGGTAGCGTAAAGGCCGGTTCCGGGGTTGCATGGATCACCGCCTGCGACCAACGGCCATGGCGGTTGCCAACGACATCATCAATAAACGCCTGCAGCGCCACATTGCCCAGCGTTACAATCGCGTCCGGCCTGACGATGGCAATTTCGCGCATTAACCACGGAAGAAAAAGGGCCTTTTCCTCTTTGGATGGTGGGCGGTTGACCACACGGCCCGCGGGACTAAGCTTGCTGGGCCGCACCTTCACCACGTTGGAAAGATAGATTTCCTCCCGCTTAAGCCCAAGCGTTTCCAGAAACGCATCCAGATTTTTGCCTGCCTTGCCAACAAAGGGACGTCCCTGCAAGGCCTCCTGCTCTCCAGGGGCCTCGCCGATCAGCATCAGCACGGGGTGATCCGCCGGTCCCTCGCCAAACACGAGCGGACGCTGCTCAGCGGCGTTCAGCTCATCAAAAAAGGCGGTACACTCCCGCTTGAACTGCTCCATCGGGGTCATGCGTTTTCCTCCTCAAACAGATCAGAATACAGCGACAATTCCTGCAGTCTGGCCTTTACACGCTTTAAATCCTCCCATGCGTCCTTCTTTTTGGATGCATCGCGCAAAAGAGCGGACGGATGATAGGTAGCGATGATCCAGACGCCCTTTCGCTCAAACCACTGCCCGTGGCAGCGCGTAATGCGGTACTGCGGGCCAAGCACCGCTGATACCGCCGTAGCACCCAGCAACAGGAGTACCCTGGGTTTTACCAGTGCCGTCTGCGCCCGCAAATGACCGATACAGGCCTGGATTTCCTCCGGACTGGGCTGGCGGTTGTGCGGCGGGCGGCATTTGACCACGTTGCAGATATAGACCCGGTCGCGTGGCAGATTGATGGCGGCCAGCATTCGGGTTAGCAACTGCCCTGCAGGGCCTACAAACGCAAGCCCCTGCCGGTCCTCCTGCTCTCCCGGGCCTTCGCCAATCAGCATCAAAGGCGCATGCGCATCACCCTGACCGGGCACCTTCTGAATGCAGCCTTTGCCCAGCTCGCAGTTTTCGCATCGAAGAATATTCTCTCTGAGCTGCTCCCATGAAATACGCATGGCGCACCTTCCTTTGTTTGCGGCGCTTAATGCAATCCGCTTTGCAGCAGTAGCGCGGAATGCAGGATATCGTTTTTCAGCCAGTTGAACAGGGTAATCAGCATGCTGGCGAGCACAAGAATCACCGCAACACCGATAATGATACTGATGAGATCAAACATGCCCATTGCAATATGAAACCGGCTTTCCTGATCCGCCAGCTCATGCTCCTCGGAGTATTCCTCGCCATAAAAATCCGATTCGCCTTCCACGTACGCTTCCAGATCATCCTCCTGAGGCTGATCTTCATAGAATGCCTCTTCGACGGGCGTTTCATCCGCCCATGGCTGGCCATCATAAGGTTCCAGCACCTCGCCAAGCTCCATTGCTTCTTCGTTTTCAAGCTGTTTCTTTCTGCGTCGCTTCATGGGTTCACTTCCCTTCCAATACAGCTAACGAACCATCACACATAATCCATCCACGGCGCGCTTTCGTCCTGCCGGCCCGTCAGTTCGCCCCTGGACTGCATGCCGCAAAAATCCCGCTGACGGAGCGCTTCATACAGCACGATGGCAACGGAGTTGCTCAAATTAAGGCTTCGCGCCCCTGCAACCATGGGAATGCGGACGCAACGGTCATATACGCGGCTTAACAGGCTTTCCGGCAGGCCGCGGGTTTCACAGCCAAATACCAGAAAATCATTTTCGCCGTATTGTACCTCCGTATAGCTTTTGGGCGCTTTGGTGGATAAAAAATGCATTCGCGCATCTGGATACTGTGTTAGCAGCTCCTCGAAATTTTCATGCACATGATACTCCATCATGTGCCAGTAATCCAGTCCGGCGCGTTTGAGATACTTATCCGCCAAAGAAAAGCCAAGAGGTCTAATCAGATGCAGCGTACTGCCGGTAGCGGCACAGGTACGCGCGATATTGCCGGTATTCTGCGGAATCTCCGGCTGATAGAGCACAATATGCATGCTTTCTCATCCTTTCGAGATGATTCAATTGTACATCAAACAACGGCTGCTGGCAAGCGCCCGTCAGCTAATGGAAACGCGTTCATTCAGGCGTTCCACCAGCTGCGCGGCCTGCCGGGTGAGCCTCTGCCACGATTGTGATCGGGCTGGATCGTTTTGCCATTCCTGAGCGCATCGCGCCGCCTCATACAGCAGCTGCATGCTGCCAAACGCGGCAGCACCGCCGGGGATCAGTGCTTCTCCATGCTGGCGCGTTCCCAGCAGTTCACCCGGGCCGCGCTGCTCAAGATCCGCCCTGGCCACTTCAAAGCCGTCGTTTGTTCGTACAAGGGTGCGCAGACGGTCGTTGGGCTGCGCCATCAGGAAGCACCAGCTCTGCGCCGGGCCGCGGCCTACGCGGCCGCGCAGCTGGTGCAGCTGCGCAAGGCCGTAGCGATCGGCATCCTCAATAATCATCAGAGACGCATTCGGCACGTTTACCCCCACCTCAATCACGGTGGTTGCTACCAGTACCTGCGTTTTGCCGCAGGCAAAATCGTGCAGCGCTTCTTCTTTTTCCGCGGCAGGCTGATGACCATAGGTAACGCCCACGCGATAGCCCCGCAGGATCCCGTTGCTCAGTTCATCCGCATGCGTCTTTGCCGCTTTGAGCTCATCTGTTGTTTCGCTTTCATCCACCAGCGAGCATACAATATAAGCCTGTCTTCCCTCGTCCAGCTCCTTTTTCAGAAAGCCGTACATGCCACCGCGTTTGTCCTCGGATACAATTCGCGTGGCTACGGGCAAGCGTCCGGGCGGCAGCTCATCCATGATGGAGATGTCCAGATCGCCGAACATGACCAGAGCCAGCGAACGGGGAATCGGCGTTGCGGACATTACCAGCAGGTGCGGAGAACGCTGTCCGTCCGCACCCTTGTTGATCAACGCCGTGCGCTGCGCAACACCAAAGCGGTGCTGCTCATCCGTTACGCACAGGCCAAGGTTTTGATAGGAAATGCTTTTGCTGATAAGCGCATGCGTCCCGATGGCGATGCGCCACTGGCCTGTTTCCAGGCAATGCCTGGCTTGCCTTCGCTCCCTGGCCGTCATGCTGCCAAGGAGCAATCCGCAACCAAAGCCTCGTTGCTCAAAGAAATCCTTCATGCCTTCATAATGCTGGCGGGCAAGGATTTCCGTAGGCGCCATCAGCGCGCATTGATAGCCGGCCTGTGCGCACAAAAGCATTGCGCCCATGGCCACCGCAGTCTTGCCGCTACCTACATCGCCCTGCACCATGCGCGCCATGGCACGATTCCCCGCAAGATCCTCAGCGATTTCCGCAAGGGTGCGCTCCTGCGCAGCGGTTGGACAAAACGGCATGGCGTTCCAAAAATCGCTTTGAGCCGTTTGCGCAATTGCGATAGGATAGCCCGCCTTGCGAATATCTCTAACCATGCGTACCGCCGCCTGATACAGAAGCATCTGTTCAAATGCAAAACGCCGCTGAGCCCGCGCAATATCGTCCATGCTTTGTGGCGCATGCAGCGTACGAATCGCCCAGGCGCAGGAGCACAGCTGATGCTGGGAAAGCACGTCCTGCGGCAAAGTTTCCGGGCAGATGGTTTCTGCGCACTCCAGCGCCTGCAGCACAATTGATTCGTGCGTTTTCTGCGGCAACCCCTCAATGGGACGGTATACCGGTATGATGCGCAGCTCCTTTTCAACGCTGGCATTCATCAGCTGGCGGCCGTTTCCATGCGCCTCCACCAAACCGTACAGCGTAAAGCGCGTTCCGTTGTTGAGCACCGTACGCATATATGGCTGATTAAACCATACCGCGCCGATCCTGCCGGTGTCATCAGTAAAGGTACAGGTAACACGGCTGAGCCTGCCATGCATGGTCAGCTTTGCTTCGCCTTCGCGCACAAGGTGCATGGCTACGCGCGTGCCTGGCTGTGCCTGCGCAACGGGCGTAATTTGCCCCAGATCCTTATACCTGGCGGGAAGGGTATATAAAAGATCACGCAACGAGCAGATGCCCGCTGCGTGTAAGGCATTCAGTCTTGCTTTTCCGATGCCTTTGATCTGCGATAATTCCATGTTGTCCTTCCGAAATTACTCGACGGAAACCAGATAGTAGTACAGCGGCTGGCCGCCCTTCTGCATTTCCACGTCGCAATCCTCATACATTTCGGCCAGCTCGTCCGTCAGCGCGCGAGCGTCCTGCTCGGAGGTATCCTTGCCGTAGTAAACGGTGATCAGCTCATCGTCGCCGGTTACGATTTTCTTCATCATATCGCGGGTGACATCGTGAATGCTGTTGCCCACGGTATGGATGGCGCCGTTGTAAAGGCCGATGATGTCGCCTTCCTTGATGGTGATGCCCTCATACTCGGTGTCGCGTACAGCGTAGGTAACGGTGCCGGTACGAACGCGCTGCGCGGCTTCTTCCATTTGGGCGGCGTTTTCTTCGGCACTCTGCTCGGGCTGGAACGCGATGGCGGCGGCAATGCCCATGGCCACGTTTTTGGTGGGAATAACAATGACCTTCTTATCCTCGCACAGCTTGGCGGCCTGCTGGGCGGCGAGAATTACGTTGCCGTTGTTGGGAAGCACAAAAACCGTTTTGGCATGCGCCTTTTCGATGGCGGCGGAGAGATCCTCGATGGAGGGGTTCATGGTTTGTCCGCCCTCTACAATGCTGTCCACCGTGAGATCGGTAAAAATATTGTTAAACCCATCGCCCAAGGAAACAGCCACCATGCCGTATTCCTTGACAGGCTTTTCCGCCTCGGCCTTTTTCTGCGCAGCAGCCTGATTGTCGCGGCGCTGCTGCACCATGTTTTCAATCTTAAGATTAACCAGCTCGCCAAGGCTTAACCCGTACTCCAGCGCCTTGCCGGGCTCGTTGGTATGCACATGCACCTTGACCAGGCCCAGATCGCCCACAACCAGTACGCAATCGCCAATGCGGTTCAGGCGGCGGCGGAAGGAATCGATATCCTCCTCCAGAATATCCGGATACAGATTCTGGATCAGGAATTCGGTGCAGTAGGCAAATTTGATCTCGTCCAGAGAATCGTGATCGTCCTCAAAGGCCGGCGTACCGTCCGACTCGTTGGATACCTCCGCAGGAATTTCCTCCCCGCGCAGACAGGCCACATAGCCCATATAAACAAGCAGCAATCCGCGTCCGCCGGCATCCACAACGCCCGCCTGCGTAAGAGCGGGCAGCATGGACTGGGTCTTTTTCAGAATGGCCTCGCCGGTGGTGAGGATGTTTTCAAACAGCGCATCGTAATCTTCGGGCGCACGCTCGGCCTGCTTGACGGCCTCCTCGGCAATGACGCGCGCAACGGTGAGGATGGTGCCCTCTTTGGGCTTCATAACAGCCTTGTAGGCAGTTTCGGCGCCGCGCTTGAGTGCTGCGGCAAACTGCACGGGCGTAACGCGCTCCACGCCTTCCAGCGCGCGGGAAAAGCCGCGGTACAGCTGAGAGGTAATCACGCCGCTGTTGCCGCGTGCGCCGCGAAGCGCGCCCTTTGCAATGGCTGCAGCCGCTTCGCCGGCGTTCAGGTATTCCTTCTGGCTTACCTCGCGCACGGCGGAGCTCATGGTAAGGCTCATATTGGTACCCGTATCGCCGTCCGGTACGGGAAAAACATTCAGAGCATCGACCGCCTCGCGGTTCTTTTCCAGCATGGCGGCGCCGGTTACAAACATGTCACGAAGCAGCACACCATCAATCGTCTTGATTTGAATCAAAATTCATTCCTCCCACAGACCCGGAGGTCGTCCGTCAGATGCGAACGCCTTCCACAGCAATGTTTACACGGCGTACCTTTACGCCAGTCATGCTTTCCAGCTTGTAACGCACCTGTTCGCCGATGGCCTTGCAAACCTCGGCAATGGAAATGCCGTATTCAACGATGATGAACAGATCCACATCAAGCATATCGTCTACCAGCCTGAGCTGAACGCCCTTGGACAGATTTTCGCGGCCCAGCCACTGAACCAGGCCGTCCTTGGCGCGCTTGCTGGCCATGGCCACAATGCCATAGCATTCCAAAGCGGCATAACCAACCACCTTCAGCATCACGTCTTCGGTGATGTAGATGGTGCCGTTGTCATTCTTGATCTTGCATTCCATAAAGCCCTGCGCCTCCTTGCGCGGCGGAAAACCGCCCACAATGCTGACCCGCCATAAGAGAGCACGACAGGTCAAAGTCATTATACATGATTGTCGCTTTTTTCGCAACTGATTTCCAGAAGGGTTTTCCATTTTGAATTGTTACATATTTGCTTCAAAAATAAGTCACAAGAGAAAACGAGAAAACCTTTATTCTACTTGCATTCCATGTTTGCACTTCTTTTCCGTCATTTGTTTATTTCATATTTTGAGCCATCCGTGTTTACAAAGTTGAAATAAGTGCTATAATAGAAAAGCGTATGTAGACCAGCGCATTTTGAATGTTTTTTCTTACCGAAACAGTTCAGGCAAGGAGATGCAGCATGAACGGCAATCGATCCAAATATACCTACACCCCTACCTATGGCATGCAAAAGCGTGGCCTGATCAAGAAAAGCGCACCCGCGCGCCAGCTGCCGGAGGCTCCCGATTTTACGCAGGTGCCTGATCCGGCCATCGGCGTTCCTTTGCAGCAGTCCTTACCGCAGCAGCCCGCTCAGGGTTCCGCCTCCGCACCTCAAATGAGCGGTTTTATGCCAACTCCATCCTATTTTGCCGCAGGGCAGCAGCCCGCAACTATGCAGCCTTCTTCCGCGCCTGCACAGATGCCCTTTGCCGCACCAAACTTTGTGCAACCCGGTCAGTTTTCTCCGCTGCCTCCGCTGCAGACCATGCCCCAGCAAAGCTATCAGCAGCTTCCTCTGGGAAACAGCGTCCACAGCTTACCCAACAATGGTTTTGCCGGACGCACGCAGGGCTTTGTACCGCCACGGCAGAACAGCGTTCCCAATGTACAGCCTGCAAACGGCATGCCTCCCCAAATTGGGTGGAATCAACCGCAAACCGCCCAACAAAGCATTCCCCCGTTTTCCGGCACTGCCATGAACGGCATGCAGCCGGCCGCTCCGTTCCAAAGTGCACCGCAGCAGCAGCCCATGACCTACCCGCCCCTGCAGCCTGTTGCTCAGCAGCCCGGCTTTACGGTACAGACGAACACGCCGCATGCGGCCCCGCGTATTCCTTCACTGGACGCGGACAAGCTTTGGTCCATCTTTCTGTTTGGGGTTTTGCCGCTGCTGTTTATTCCCTGCCTGTTCGTTTCCAATGCATGGGATGTTCTGCGCTACGTTTTTGTCGGTGCAACCGTTGTTGGCCTGGGTGCCATGTGGTACAGGCAGATGTACAACTCCACATCGCGACTGGTGGTCAGCGTAGCGTATCTGGCGCTTTGCATTATCACCATGGCAATGCTGATGCAGGGAGCAAACGACGCCAAGCAGGCTTCCGCAAACCTCTCCAATCCCCCTCAGCAGGTACAGGCCACGCCTACGCCCGACGCAAACATGGCAGCGACTGCGAGCAGCGCTACGCCAACACCGGCGCCTACGGTTTCCGGCCCCTCCGAGGCAGAGCGCAGGCTGGAACTGTTCATGGAGCTATGGAAGGTTAACAACACCACCGAAATGGTCAACCTTGTACAGCCCAGCTGGCGCGGGCAACAGGAAAATGCTTCAACTTCCCTGTTTATTGCCCTTGCCAACCGCACACCCGAGGATTTTACCATCGAGGATATCTCCGGCACCGAGACGGACAACAGCCGTACCATATCCATGCGTGCCACCATCAATAAGAATACCGGCAAAGCCCCCGTTGTATACCGCTTTATGGTAATGATGGTGAAAGAAGGCGGCGAATGGTATGTAAATCCCAACTCTCTCGCCACCAACGATGCCGAGGAGACCGTTACGCAGGATGAAAATGTGGTTAAAACCCAGGCCTCCGGCACCGTAACGGAACCTCCGCGCGAAACGGTAACCCCCGCGCCGCCTGCCAGCACGATGCTGTACTACAACATCGGCGGAAACTATTACCATATGGATCCCGAATGTTCCAGCGTTGGCAAGGATTATCTGCCCTTTGACGCCAGTTTCCCCTATTCCGATCTGGCCAGCTACAATCGGACGCTGCTTCCCTGCCTGAGCTGCAATGCCCCTACTGATACGCTTGATTGACGAGAGGTTGCTACTATGGAAAAAACCAATGTCATGCGCCTGCTGGACGGGCGCAAGCTTCCCTATACGGCACATGAATATCCTGCGCAGAGCGTGCCAAACGGCTTAGAAGTAGCCCGCATGCTTGGGCAGGATCCTACGCATGTTTTTAAAACGCTGGTTACAGTAGGCGCATCGCACAAGAACTATGTTCTTGTTATTCCGGTTGGCGAGGAGCTGTCGCTGAAAAAAGCTGCCGAAGCGGTGCACGAAAAGAGCATTGAAATGCTTAAAAGCAAAGAGCTTCTCCCGCTGACCGGATACATCCACGGAGGCTGTTCTCCCATCGGCATGAAAAAGCAGTTTCCCACCGTAGTGGATGAAACTGCTTTGCTATGTGATACTCTTGTTTTCAGCGCGGGCAAGGTAGGCTATCAGGTAGAAATGACGCCCGATGTTCTTGCTCAGATGATCCCCTATACCATCGCCGACGTAACAATGTAAAGTGGTCTGAAATAGTTTTCTCCTATGCACATGGACGGTGAACTGCCAGGGAACCGAGCCCGCCGTATGTCGTTGGATTCAGAACCGCAGACCGACAGTCAAAAACCCCGCCTGTTCCTTTTGAACATGCGGGGCTTTTAAACGATGGGAGTTATTGATAGCTGTAAGCCATCACAACGCCATCCATGTTATCCAGACTGGCTTGATAGCTGACTGCGGGATTGGGCACCGGGAGTGCAAAGGTAGTATTGGCATCCGCGCCCTTGATACGAACCACCTCGTACACCAGCGCGTCATCCTCATAAATGCAAATATGTGGATGCTCCATCAAAAACTCGATGTATTCCTCCAGACAGAAGCCCATTACCTTCATCACGGCTGCATGCGCCTTGCCAACGTAGCGGTACAGATTGAGCTTGGAGGATACGCCCGTTTTAAAGCTCTTATCCTCCCAGGCGGAATTGGGAAAATCCTTTGCGGGGAAACGGAACACAATACCGTACCGCCAGCAGTTTTCCGTAAGCCATGCGCCCTGCGCGCTTTCTGCCTGGAACTTTTTGTTGTTCAGCTCCTTGTTTCCGCTCTGGTACACATCCATGCGGAAACTCATGCCCGTATGATAGTCGCTGGTGCCTGGATAGTTCACTTCCTTTTTGGTTTCTGCAATCAGACGCTCGCTGGAGTAACGGGAGCTCAGCTTTTCCATCGCGCTGTTGAACAGATCCTGCTGTTCGTCGACGGAACGGTATCCCTCCATTACAATAAAGTATTCAAGGCCCGCCTCTTCCTTGGCAGCCTTCAGCGCCTCTACCAGCGCATCAAACGCGGGCTGGAACAGCTTGACCGAGCCGCTGTGTACCTGAACCTTAAAATCACCCGTGGTGCCAACCGCTACCAGGCCTTCTTCAGAAAAATCGTTTGGCAGCGCATGCCACGCATTCACCAGCATCAGGCCGCCGTTGATCAGCTGAGAACGTTCCATGGTGATGGTGCTGGTATTTTCCAGACCGGCATGTCCCTCATCCTGGACACGCCATACCTTACCGTCCAGCTCTTTTTCCCAGGAAGAGAGGTTCTCGCTTACGCCGGTGCTCTGGCTGGCATTCTGCTTGTACGCATGGTTCTGAGCCCGAAGCGCATCCATTTCGGCTTGGAAGGCGACTTCGCCTTCTGCATTCTCCGCCTCAATGCGGTCTCGCGTTTTGACATAATCGCGCGTTACGGCCACAGAGCACAGATAGAACAAGCCGGCGCCTGCCGCAACCACAATGGCCAATATCAGCGCCGTGCGCTGAAGCAGCTTGTAAGGATCCTTCTTGATCTTGTGGACCTTCTTGTTGGAATTTGTACGCATATGAACCCACCTTTTCTGTGCGTGCGCAGGTCAGACAAGCAGCCTGCCGATCACTTCATAGAGATGCTCCAGTTCCTCAGCACTGTTGTAGGAAAGCGTAATCTTGCCCTTGCTCTCGGTGCCGTTCAACACGGTTTTCAAGCCAAGCGCTTCACGCATGCTGTTTTGCAGCGCATCCAGTTCAGGGGTAATGGTTTTGACGGTTCTTTTCGGGGTGCTTTCCTTGGGTTTGTCCTTAACAAGCTCCTCCAGCTTGCGCACGCTGTAATCCAGCGTTACGCACTGGTGCGCCAGCTCCAGCTGACGCTTTTTATCATTCAAACCGGCCAGCACGCGGGCATGTCCGGCAGAAAGATCGCCTGAAATAACCAGATCTGTAATCTCCCCGGGCAAATGGAGCAGTCTGAGCGCATTGGCTATGGCGGGACGGCTTTTCCCAAGCTTTTGAGAAGCCTGCTCCTGCGTATATCCGCACTCCTGCATCAGGCTGCGGATGGCAGCCGCTTCCTCAATGGGGTTTAGATCCTGACGCTGCAAGTTTTCAATCAGCGCCGCTTCCATCTGCTGAGCCGTGGTCATATCGCGAACAATGCAGGGAACGCTGGCAAGACCCGCCATGCGCGACGCGCGATAGCGCCTTTCCCCCGCAACAATGCGGTAGCGCATGCCATCCTCCACCACAAGGATGGGAGACAGCACGCCAGCCTCGCGGATGCTCTCGGCCAACTGCTCCAGCGCTTCCTTATCAAACTCGCGCCTGGGCTGATCGGTATTAGGATCGATATCATCAATGGGGATATCGCGAACGACCGTTTCCAGCAATGTGTCGTTCTGCGGCAGGAGCGCATCCAGGCCCCTGCCAAGTCCGCCGCGCTTCATTGGCACCTACTCCTTAGATCAAACGTATCAGCAGCGTTCCTTGTTGCGCCGCAAAAATTCTTCTGCCAGCCTGCGGTAGCTCTCCGCGCCGATGCTGCGCGGATCGTACAGGTGGATGGGCAGGCCGTGGCTGGGCGCTTCACCCAGCCGTACATTGCGCGGGATGGCTGTTGCATAAACACGGCTTTTAAAATGCTTTTTCACCTGATCAACCACCTGCAAACCAAGATTGGTGCGGCCATCCAGCATGGTCAGCAGCACGCCCTCGATATCCAGCCGGGGATTAAAGGTATGCTTGACACGGTTGATGGTGTTCATCAAGCTGGTCACGCCCTCCAGCGCGTAATATTCGCACTGGATGGGAATAAGCACACGC
>JAEDGL010000187.1 GCA_016297535.1 Clostridia bacterium
TCAAACACGCCGCGGCAGTTGTCAATGCCGTCGATGGCGATGCGGCGGTAGCCCTCCACCCTGGCCGTGGCCTTGAGCACGCCGCCGGTGGCGGGATACAGCCGGGCAGAAGCGCCCTCGCTGCCGGGATCCACATGCTCGTAGGGCAGTTCGATCCCCTCCTGGGCAAACCAGTCGGCCAGCTCGTCAAAGGTGAGCACCGCGTCCACATAGCCGCTCTCGTCGCCCTCCTTTTTCTTGGCAATGCAGGGGCCGATGAACACGGTAAAGGCGTCGGGCTGCTGCTGCTTGATCAGCTTGCAGTGCGCCTCCATGGGCGTAAGCACCTTGGCCAGATAGGGAAGCATGGTGGGATAGTATTTGCGGATGAGCATGTTGATGGAGGGACAGCAGCTGGAAATGAGCACGGGCAGCTTGTCCTCGCGCATGATGCGGGCGTACTCCTCGCTTACCATTTGCGCGCCGATAGCGGTTTCCTGCACTTCGGCAAAGCCCAGCGCTTTCAGGGCGTTGGTCATTACCTCCAGCGAGCGGATGCGGAAATTGGCGATAAAGGAGGGAGCCAGGCTGACCACCACAGGACGCCGGGTTAATATGGCGGCCTTTACCCGCTGCACATCGTTGCGCACCTGTTTGGCCTTCTGGGGGCAGGTAACGTAGCAGCGCCCGCAAAGGATGCAGTCGCTGTGCACAATCTCCGCATTATCCTTGGCAAAGGTAATGGCCTTAACGGAGCAGTCGCGGATGCACTTGTAGCAATCCGCGCAGTTGTTTTTATTCAGGTTTAGTATTTCTTGCATGGAAGCGTCCTCCTGAAAACTCAGCGACAGGGCTGGCGCAACATACGTCAGCCCTGATCGGGATTGGCGGGGCTGTTACAGACGCGCCAATACATCCTTTTCAAAGAACTCGCGGGTGGTTTCGGGGGTAAGGGAGAAGGCGTCTCCATCCACCGTTACGCAAACGCCGTTCTGGCAGTTGCCCATGCAGAACTGTCCGGCAAGCTCAATCCGGTCGCCCAGATTGTTTTCGGCCACAAGTTGCTGTAGCTGCTCCACAATCTGGCGGGAGCCCTTGAGATGGCAGCTGGAACCAATGCAGATGGTAATTTTCATGGCAGGTATCTCCTTTTCGTAATCTGGCTTACTGGTAATCCACAACATTCACCCAGCTGAGGAGGAACTCGCGCTCGTTGGCGTTGCCCTTGACGGACTGGCTGGCAGCTACGATGGGCATCCACTTCTGCACATACTGCCTGGCCGTATCGCTCTTTTTGCAAAAGAGATCCAGATACATCTGCGCGCCCTGGGTGTTGCCGCCAAGGCAGAACAGCAAGTAGGTGCGCGCCGCATCGGCAGAGGCATTGCCCTGCGTGGCGTGGGACCAGTCCAGAATGTAGGGGGTTCCATCCTCGGCAATGATGATATTGGAGGGGTTAAAGTCGCCATGGCACAGCTTGTTGTGCGTTGGCATGCTTTCCAGACGGGTGTGCAGGTCGTAGCGGGTGGTGGCGTCCAGCTCCGTCTGGCTGATCTTGCGGTTCATCTTGTCCTTGAGCTTGGTAAGCATCGGACAGCTTTTGGAGTGTACCTCCAACTGCAGATCGACAAACATTGATAAATATTTCTCGAACTCCTCCTCATTTTCCTGCATCAATTGCGCCAAAGTCTTGCCTTTGATGTATTCGGAGACAATCGCCCACTTTCCCTCCACGGTGGTTACCTCCAGAATGCGGGGAATGTGCAGCCCGGTTTCCTCCACGCGGGCCTGATTGAGCGCCTCGTTCAGGATTTCCGCCTTGGAATAATCCTCGCTGAATACCTTGATGCACCTGTCTCCATCACGATAGATGGTTTTTTTGTTGCGTACGGCAATAATGCGTTCCATGGTCATCGCTGCGCTCCTCCTTACTTACGCTGGCCATAGATCACCTTAACGGCGTCCACGGCGTTCTGATCCACAATCTGCTCCAGACCGGGCTTGGGCTCTTCTTCAAAGTGACGGCCATAATAGGCGTTGAGATACATCTGCCGGATCTCACTCATCAGCGGGTAGCGCGGGTTGGCGCCCGTGCACTGATCGTCAAAGGCCTGCTCCACCATCTCATCCAGCTGATCGAGGAAGGTTTTTTCGTCGATGCCGTAATCGCGGATGGTGGCCTTGATTCCCACGCGCTGCTTCAGATCGTTGATGGCCTTGATCAGGCCTTCCAGCTTTTCCTCATCGCTGCTGCCGGGAATGCCCAGATAATCGGCCACCTCGGCGTAGCGGGCCAGGGTATGGGGATGATCGTACTGGGAGAAGGTGCCCATCTTGGCAGGGGCCTCGCTGGCGTTGAAGCGAAGCACCTCCTCAATCATCAGCGCGTTGGCCACGCCGTGGGGCAGGTGATGGAACGCGCCCAGCTTGTGCGCCATGGAGTGGCACACGCCCAGGAAGGCGTTGGCAAACGCCATGCCGGCCATGGTGGCGGCGTTGGCCATCTTTTCGCGGGCCTTCACATCCGTCTGGCCGTTGTCGTAGGCCGCGGGCAGGTATTCAAAGATGGTTTTGAGCGCCTTGAGCGCCAGCCCGTCGGTATAGTCGGTAGCCAGCATCGCAGCGTAGGCCTCCAGCGCATGGGTCACCGCATCAATGCCGGAGGCGGCGGTCAGGCCCTTGGGGGCGGACATGTGGTAGTCCGTATCCACAATGGCCATGTTGGGCAGCAGCTGATAATCCGCCAGCGGATACTTGACGCCGGTTTTTTCATCGGTGATTACGGCAAAGGGCGTTACCTCGGAGCCAGTGCCCGCGGAGGTGGGGATGGCGATAAAGTAGGCCTTCTCCCCCATCCTGGGGAAGGTGTACACGCGCTTGCGGATATCGATAAAGCGCATGGCCATATCCATAAAATCGGCCTCGGGATGCTCGTAGAGCACCCACATGATCTTGGCGGCGTCCATGGCGCTGCCGCCGCCCAGCGCGATGATGGTATCCGGCTTGAAGGCGGCCATCTGCGCAGCACCCTCCTTGGCGGAGGCCAGGGTGGGATCGGGCGCTACGTTAAAGAAGGTGGTGTGGGCAATGCCCATTTCATCCAGCTTGTCGGTGATGGGCCTGGTATAGCCGTGCTCGTAGAGGAAGGTATCCGTTACGATGAAGGCACGCTGCTTGTGCATGACATTTTTAAGCTCGTCCAGCGCCACCGGCAGGCAGCCCTTCTTGATGTATACCTTCTCCGGCACGCGGAACCACAGCATGTTCTCCCTTCTTTCGGCCACAGTTTTGATGTTGAGCAGATGCTTGACGCCCACATTTTCGCTTACGGAGTTGCCGCCCCAGCTGCCGCAGCCCAGCGTAAGGGAGGGCGCGAGCTTGAAGTTGTACAAATCGCCGATGCCGCCGTGGGAGGCGGGGGTGTTGACCAGAATGCGGCAGGTCTTCATGCGGGCTGCGAAGGTAGCGAGCTTTTCGCGCTGGGTGGTCTCGTCCAGATAGATGGAGGAGGTATGGCCGTAGCCGCCATCGGCAATCAGCTGCTCGGCCTTGGCAAGCGCATCCTCAAAGGAAACGGCCCTGTACATGGCCAGCACGGGAGAAAGCTTTTCGTGCGCAAATTCCTCGGAAAGCTCCACGCTTTCCACCTCGCCAATCAGGATCTTGGTGCCTGCGGGCACGGTGATCCCGGCCAGCTCCGCGATGCGCGCAGCCTTCTGGCCCACAATGCGCGCGTTCAGGCCGCCGTTGATCAGGATGGTTTTGCGCACCTTGTTGGTTTCCTCGGGGTTGAGGAAATAGCAGCCGCGGGCGGCAAACTCGGCCTTGACCGCATCGTATACTTCCTCCATGACGATGACGGACTGTTCGGAGGCGCAGATCATGCCGTTGTCAAAGGTTTTGGAGTGGATGATCGAGCTGACGGCCAGCAGGATATCCGCGCTGCCGTCGATGATGGCGGGGGTGTTGCCCGCGCC
>JAEDGL010000188.1 GCA_016297535.1 Clostridia bacterium
CGTTATCATCCAGCGCGTGGAGTACAAGTACACCAACAACAACCGCATTATGCCTGTCATGCAGAGCGTTGGTAAGGGCAATGCCGATATTTTCATCGGCGGCCGCTATATTCCCGGCTATTGGGTACGCGAATCCACCGAAAGCCCCACTGTTTTCTTTGATGACGAGGGCAACGAAATCCAGCTTACCCGCGGTAAGACCTTTATTGCCCACTTCCCGCCCGAAAGCCTGCTGACTTACGGCAACTGAGCGAGGGCCTTTCTGCTGAGCTCCGTTCCGCGTTTTGTGCGGAACGGAGTTTTTGTTTCCCGGCAATTTGTCTGCTCCGCTTGACACGCCATCCGGCAATGTGATATGCTAAGCCCATCAAAAGCTGGAGGTGCTGGATGTCGGTTCGGTAAAGAACGCTGTATGCGACCAACCAATCAAAAGCGGCTGCTGACCGCTTTGTTTGCTGTGCATACAGGCTGCTTTAGCAGAACCGGCTTTTTTGTTGTTTCTGTAAGCGGCGGGCGTTCCTGATTCAATCAGCAACATCAAAACAAAGGAGCTTCACATCATGATTCGCAACGATATTACCATTCGTCCCGAAGCACCCGCTGATTTCCCCATCATTGATGAATTGGTTCGGCGCACCTTTGTCGAGCACACAACCTATTCCGACGGAACCGATGTGGTGGCGCTGATTCATGAAATTCGCAATTCCCGCTTCTACAAGCCGGAGCTGTCCTTTGTGGCCGTGCTGAACGGACAGATTGTGGGCCATTTTATGTTCTCGGATTTTCCCCTCTCCCCCACGCCGCAGGGCGGATATGATCCAGATGCAAAAACGGATCTGCTGATGCTGGCGCCTGTGTCCGTACATGCGGATTATTTCCGGCAGGGCGTTGGCGAAACCATGCTGCGCAAGGGGCTGGCCATTGCCAAAGCGCTGGAGTACAAGGGCATCAATGTGGAAGGCGATTATCATTTTTACAACCGTTTTGGCTTTGTTACCTCCACGCACTATCACATTCATGCTACCAGCGGCTTTCCGCTGGAGGAACCCCGGTGCATGATGGTACAGGAATGCCGTCCCGGCTCGCTTGATGGAGTAAGCGGCTATATTGTGTACGATATGTACGAAAACGCCTGAAACAATCCTGCCATAGAAGGTTTTCAAGGACGATATACATGCCGTAAGTGTTTTGATAAAACGAAATGTTGAAAAAGACTGAGGAGGTATTGGAGGGCCGCAGCCCTCCAACTCTTGTTCCGTGCCCAACAACCTGACACCATTTGCCGCCCGGCGAGCCTTAGGCGAGTAGGCAAATGGTGCATTCCCGCCGGATAAGATCGCTGCTGGCGAGCTTTTTCGCCGGTCAAAAGCAAAGGCTTCCCTCCCCGGGGAAGCCTCTGCTTAATTGGTCAATTCGTAATTGTATTCTATCACCTGTTGATAGGGTTTGTACGTGCTTTTGTGCATGAGCTCGCGACTGGTTTCCACACCGTCCTTGTACCACACCTTGTAGGTTTCCACCACATACCCGGTGCGCGCCTTCACGGTGGTTTTGCTCAGTCCGTATTCCATCTCCGGGTTATAGACATACTTGGGTTCGGAGGGCGGGTAATTGGTTTGGACGATGGTGGATTCCAAATCGATGGTCACGCCCTCGCCCAGGGACATGCCCCAGATTTCCGCGCTCATCTGCCTGTCCTTGTAGTAGGCAATGAGAAAAATGGGGCTGTTCGTATTGTTGGTAAACTTGAAATCCAGATTGGGCCAATTGACGGTGGCATCCTCCCCGATGTTTACGTAGGTGCTGGGCCAGGCGTGCGGGCTGCGGGAGGTAATTTGCAGATTGGCGCGGGCGACGGCATTGAAAATGGTGGAAGACACCTGACAGATTCCCCCGCCCACCTCCTCAATGCTTTGCCCCGCCGCAATGGCTCCGGCGGATTTGTAGCCCTTCGCGGTGGTGCGCTGGCCGGTGGCCTCGTTAAAGCTGAAGGTTTCGCCGGGCAGGAGCGCGGTGCCGTTAATAGCCTCGCAGGCCAGACGGATATTGGTGTTTCGGTTTGCGTCGTTGGTGGTTTTGGTTGTATAGGCAGAAATGAGCGTAAAGCGATCCATCATCTGCACAGTGGTTACATTTGGATCCGTAATAATCGGATCTACCGTAACCGTTGCATCCTTTTCTCCGCCATCCAGCGCAGCGATGATGCGATCGTACAGCAGCTGCTGATCAATGGTTACGCCCGGCTGAGACTCGGTAAAGGTGAACGTGCGGGTGTTGTAATCAAAGCTCTGAATCTGCGCGTCGATGGGTTCGCGCGTTACATAGGCGGCGATCTGCTCAACCATACCTCTTACGGCTTCGTGATCGTAGGTTACGGAGGTGGTAAGGTTAACGCCGTTTTGCCGCAGGGCAACCGCCGTGTCCGCCCGTTCCCGGAAGGGGGTGCGCAGCGTGGTCTGGATTTCCGTGGAATTGCTTCGTCCAATGGCGTAGGCCTTTTCCAGCACATTGCCCAGATCACGCGACGCCGGCAGATTGGAAGGATCCAGCGTCCAGGTTTTGTTGCCAATGGCAACCGTTACACGAAACGCATCCTGCGGCGTGGCCTGCATGCCGCCCAACGCCTCGCGAGCCTCCTCAATGGTCATATCGCCCACGTGCACGCCATCAATGAAAATGCCGGGATAAATGACGTCACGATCCATGTAGGCGCGGTACTGCTTATAAGCGGTTACGGCCGCCGGATCATAGCGCAGCAGCTCGCCGTTGATAAAGGCAAAATTGTCAAAATCGCGCCAGAAAAACCCCGCCAGCTGAGGAATCATCATAATGCCCAGCACAAAAATACCGGCCAGGCTAAGGCAGATGGCCAGCACATAGCCATAGGCGCGCCAGCCGCCCCGGCGGCGTTTTCCGTTCCGGCCGGCTGGGCCACTGTGCGTAATTTTGCGATTTTTACCAGCAGGCTTTGCGGCGGGCCGAACAGGCGCAGCGGCAACCGGCTGATTCCAGGATGGTTCATCATCAAAAACAAAGTCGTCGCCCTGCGGCTGTCCGGCGGGGTCGATCATGCTTTCGTATGCCACACCATGCAGGCTGACAGGCGCAGCAAACTCGCCTGCATCGTTTACAATGGTATCGCGAAAACGCTCCGCCGCCATGGCGACGCCTCCTTCTCAATGATTACATGCCGTTATGCAGCATACGGTAGCTAAGCACCTGCAGCCCTTCATCCAGATGAACATTAACCATGGAGGCGTCACGGGGCAGTTTGAGATCCACCGGTGCAAAATTCCAGAAGCCGCGCACGCCGTATTCGTACAGCTGATTGGCTGCCTCCTGCGCGCAGGACACCGGCAGTGCCAGCACGGCAATATCCACAGAATGCTCATTCAGATAACGTTTTAAACCGGCAACATCCTGCACCGTAAGCTCGCCAATTTGGGTGCCGATTTTGGATTTGCTGTTATCAAACAGCGCCACCGTTTCAAAGCCGTTACGCGGAAAAGAATCGGCCAGCGCCACGGCGGTGCCAATGTTGCCCGAGCCCACAATGATCATTTTGTGCGGCCGGTCCACACCCATAATATGGCCGACATGCATACGCAGCTCCGTTACATGATAGCCATAGCCCTGACGGCCAAAACCGCCAAAGCAATTGATATCCTGACGAATCTGCGAAGCGGTAAAGCCCATGCGTTCTCCCAGTCCCTGCGAGGAAATCTGCATGACGCCTTCCTGTTCCAGCTCTTTGAGATGGCGATAATACGCGGGCAGTCGCTTGATAACCGCTTCGGAAACATAACCTGCCATATCAATATCCTCCCCAGGCAGAATGGACTGGTATGCCTGTGCGTTCTTCATAACAGCCAAAAAGGCAA
>JAEDGL010000189.1 GCA_016297535.1 Clostridia bacterium
ATACGGAGGCGTTGTTTATGTATCATTCCCGAATTTCGTGAAGAAACGGGATGTCGAAAACGTCAAACGAGGGCAGAGCAGCAGGGGGTTGGATCTGAAGCTTTTCAACCGGCTTTCCAGTTGCTGCTGATTTCCTTGATGATGAATTTAACATTTTCGGCAACGGGCTTTGTTCCATCAACCTGAATCACAGGGCAGGGGAAGGTTCGCACCCAGCTTTCCACCTCGTCCTCCTGTCGGGAGGCCGCCAGTTGAAAAAAGGCTTCCTCCTGTTGATAGAGCTCTCCGCCAGAGAGCATTCTGTTCCCGAATTTCTGAAAGGAACGGTCTCGAATCCGCTGTGAACGGATCTGTTTGGGCACGTCGATGATGACGGCATATTGATAAAGGGGAATGATTGCTTTCCCGTAATCTCCTTTTACCGCAGCAAAAACAAAATGCGGATGTTTCTTTACTTCGTCCATCAGAAGCCTTTCCACTTCGTCGCGAGTTCTGGGATTTGTATACGGATCGTTTGAATGGCTTCTGGAAAAAACAGATCTTCATTGTCAATAAAGTGAAATCCGATTTTTGTTGCCAGGGCTTTGCCGATTGTGCTTTTTCCGCATCCGTTCAGGCCACAGATCAAAATGCCGGTTCCCATGTCAGTCCTCCCTTTCTTTTCGTCACAGAGTATAGCAGAAAAAGACTTTTAAAGCTACCGCCGATAAGCAGTATCCGGGTTTTTGAGCCCAAACAAGACGGTTCGGGCGCTTTGCCAATTGCCATGTCTCTTTTTGCGGTTGGGCGGCTTGTGAAATGGCAAAGAACGGTTTATAATAGAAAAAGCCGCATTTTGCGCGGCAATTTGCCATTGGAGGCTCAGGCCTTGAGTAATACACAGAAATCAATCGTTGGCGGCATGACGGTGCTAAGCGTCGTCGGGCTGATTTGCAAAATTGTAGGCGCGCTGTACCGTATTCCGCTGGCATGGCTCATCGGGGACGAGGGCATGGGCACCTATCAGTTGGTTTTTCCAACCTACAATATGCTTTTGACCATTTCATCCGCCGGTCTTCCGGTAGCCATCAGCCGCATGGTCAGCTTTTCATTGGCTAAGGATGACCCGCGCAACGCCAGGCGCATTTTTAAAACGGCCCTTTGCATGCTGGCCGCGCTGGGTTTTATCTGCATGCTGCTGATGGTTGTGATGAGCCCGTCGCTTGCGCTGCGCAGCGGCGATGTATCCACTCAACCGGGCTTTGTGGCCATTGCGCCTGCACTGTTGCTGGTGTGCGTTATGAGCGCGCTGCGCGGCTTTATGCAGGGCCAGCAGAACATGGTGCCAACGGCCATCTCGCAGCTTATTGAGCAGGTGGGAAAGGTGTTTGTGGCTCTGCCGCTGGCGTGGTGGGGGATGCGCATCAGCGTGGCCTATGCCGCGGCGGGTGTGCTGCTGGGCACCAGCATTGCCGAGGGCGCGGCGCTGGTCTATATGCTGCTTGTGTACCGCAGGCAAAGAAAGGCGTTTGATGCAAGGCTGCAAAATCCCGCCGAGGAGCCCATGAGCTCCAAAACGCTGATGCAGCGGCTTCTGTCGCTGAGCATTCCGATTACACTGGGCGCGTGTATCGTGCCGATTGCCGGCTTTATTGATTCGGGCCTGCTGCTCAACCGCCTGGTGGATGCGGGCATTCAGCGCAGCGCCGCGCTGGGCCTGTATGGCCGCTACAGCGGCTATGTGCTTACGCTGATCAATGTGCCAACCGCGCTGGCAACGGCCATTGCCATGAGCCTTGTGCCCTCCATTTCGGGAGCCATGGCCCGGGGTGATGGCAGGCAGATCCGCCGCCAGAGCGCGCTGGGCCTGCGGCTGGCGCTGGTGGTGGGCCTGCCGTGCTCGGTGGGCATGAGCATGCTAAGCCGTCAGTGCCTGGATTTGATCTATCATTTCAATACGCCGGAGGCACTACAAACCACTGCCAATCTGCTCAGCCTGTCCAGCATGACCATTGTGCTGTTTACGGTTGTTCAGGCCACCAGCGGCATTTTGCAGGGGCTTCGCAAGCAGCGCATTCCCATGTATACGCTCATGGTGGGCGTGGCGGTGAAGGTGTTTCTTAACTATACGCTGATCGGAATGCCGCAGATCAATATCTACGGCGCGCCGATTGCCTCGCTTACCTGCTATACCCTGAGCATGGTGCCCAATTTGTACTTTGTATACAAGTACACTGGCATGAAGCTTGATGTAATAAATGAATTTGGCAGGCCGATCGCGGCCACTGCGCTCATGGCAGCTGTGCTGTATGTGGCAATCCGTATTTTGCCAGACGGAGGCGTGTGGACGCTGGTTTTGATTTTGATTGGCATCATTGCCTATGTGGCGTTTGCCGTTTTGGTGGGCGCAGTTACCACAAATGATCTTGCTCCGCTCATGCGCCGCGTTGGCCGCAGGAGCGATCGAAAGAAGGGAGAGTAAACCGTGCATCAGCTGACGATTGTAACCCTGGGAACCGGAAGCGAAGCGTTTTTGACACGCGGCGTGGAACGCGCCCTGAAAGAAACCAAGCGCGTGGTGCTTCGAACACAAAGGCATCCGATGGCTTCCTTTTTGCGTCAGGAGGGCATCGGCTTTGATACGCTGGATGAGCTCTATGACTCCTGCGAGGACTTTGACCAGTTTAACCACCAGGCGGCGCAGAAGGTGCTGGGCCTGTGCAAGGAGCAGCCTGTGTGCTACGCGGTAAGCGACGCCTCATTTGATACCACCGTTGCGGCCATCCAGAAGGAAAAGCCCACCGCAGCCAGCGTGGTTGTTTTGCCGGGCGTAAGCCACGTGGAGCGCTGCCTGAGCCTGCTGGACAGCCACGCGGATGCACTGCGCCTGTATACAGCCGAAGCTTTTTTACCGGCGCGCGTATCCCCGCAGGAGGATCTGCTGCTGCTGGAGGTGCACAGCCGCGAGTGCGCGGGCGAATGCAAGCTAAAGCTGCTGGAGCTGATGCCGGAGGAGCTGGAAATCACCCTCATTACCGGAAACGAACACACCGGCGAGCTGAAACGCAAAAAGCTGCCCCTGTACGAGCTGGACCGTCAGAAGACCTATGACCATCTCACGGCGGTTTATGTACCCGCCGTGCCTATGCTGGAGCGCAAGCGCCATAACATGGATGATCTGATGGAGCTGGTTGCCAGGCTGCGGGCACCCGATGGCTGTCCGTGGGATCGCGAGCAGACCCACGAAAGCCTTCTGCCCGATCTGCTGGAGGAAAGCTACGAATACATCCAGGCCGTGCGCGATAACGATGTGGATCATATGTACGACGAGCTGGGCGATGTGCTTTTGCAGATTGCCATGCACGCGCAGATCGCACTGGAACACGGCGAATTTACCATCAACGATGTTACCAGCGCCACCTGCCAGAAACAGATCGAACGCCATACCCATGTATTTGGGCAGGCGAAAGCGGACAGCTCGGATGAGGTGCTTGCCAACTGGGAAACCTTTAAGCGCGAGCAGCGCGGAATCCAGACCCATGCGCAGGCCATGGAGGATGTGTCCCGGGGCTTGTCCTCGCTGCTTAGGGCTTATAAGGTGCAAAAGAAGGCCCGAAAGGTCGGCTTTGATTTTGATACCGCGCTGGATGCGCTGGCCAAGGTTCACGAGGAGGCCCAGGAGGTGCGGGAAACCCTTGAAAGCGGCACGGATCCCGAGATGGAATTGGGCGATCTGTTCTTTGCGGCGGTCAACGTATGCCGTTTGTGCGGCAAGGACCCTGACATAGCGCTTACTGCCTCCACAAACAAATTTATCAATCGCTTCCGTAAAATGGAAAACGCGATAAAAACAGCAGGAAAATCGCTGGAGGACTTGACTTTATCCGAAATGGATGTAT
>JAEDGL010000190.1 GCA_016297535.1 Clostridia bacterium
ATCGACGGCCGCGACGCGCGCGAGCGCAGCCAGCTGTGGCTGCATTCCGCCATCGGTTACGTGCTGCAGACCCCCCATCTGTTCAGCGGTACCGTGCGTGAAAACCTGCTCTACGGCAACCCCAACGCCACCGACGAACAAATCCAGCGCGCACTGGAGCTGGTCTCCGCCCAGGAGGTGGTCAGCCGCATGGAGAAAGGGCTGGACAGCGACGTGGGCGAGGGCGGCGACATGCTCTCCACCGGCGAAAAGCAGCTGATCTCCTTTGCCCGCGCCATTCTGGCCGATCCGCGCATTCTGGTGCTGGACGAGGCCACCGCCAGCGTGGATACGCTGACCGAGCAGAAGATCCAGGCGGCCATCGAAACCATCATCAAGGGGCGCACCTCGCTGGTAATTGCCCACCGCCTGAGCACCGTGAAAAACGCCGACCTGATTCTGGTGGTGCGCGACGGCAAGATCATCGAGCGCGGCCGTCACGAGGAGCTGCTCAAGGCCAAAGGCCACTATTACAGCCTCTACACCCGCCAGTACGAGGAGGAGGCCACCTCCAATCTGTTCGCAAACGCATAACCTGCCGCCGCGCCGGGCTCTGACCGGCGCGGCCTGATTTTTCGCTTGCCTTTTTCACGGAAAAGCGATAGAATAAAAGCAGCATATAGCATTTTAACTTCGTTAAGGAGGAACCGATATGTATCGTCAGGTTATTGATACCGCCGTAGAAAAGATGGGCAAGACCAATTCCGTTTATCAGGAGGAGCTTCGTTCCATCCGCGCCGGCCGCGCCAATCCCCAGCTGCTGGAGCGCATCACCGTGGATTATTACGGCGTGCAGACCCCGCTGACCCAGATGGGCAACATCACCGCTCCCGAACCCCGCATGCTGATGATCAACCTGTGGGATCAGAAATCCATCCCGATGGTGGAAAAGGCCATTCTCAAGAGCGACCTGGGCCTGAACCCCTCCAACGATGGCAAGGTGATCCGCCTTGTGATTCCCGAGCTCAACGAGGAGCGCCGCAAGGATCTGACCAAGCTGGTGCGCAAGGGCGCCGAGGAAGCCAAGGTGGCCATCCGCTCCATCCGCCGTGACGCCATGGAGCAGTTCAAGAAGCTGGAGAAGGATTCCAAGATCACCGAGGACGACCGCACCAAGGCCGAAAAGAAAATGCAGGACAAGACCGACGAGGCCATCAAGGCCATCGATGCCCTGTGCGCCCAGAAGGAAAAGGAAATCATGGCCGTGTAACGGAGCAGCTATGCAGCAAACGTTTGAACATCTTTTAGGTCTGCCCTCAGCGGCAGCGGTATCCATTTTGGCGTCTTATGGCATCCTGAATGTGGAAATCGTGCCCACCGCCGCGCCGCCGCGCCGCAGCCCATCCCCCGAAGACGCACTCCGCACCGATGAGGGCGAGCGCATGGGGTATGCCTCCACGCGGGTGGTGGCCGTTGAAAACGATGGGCGCAGGCTCATCGTTTCGCGCTTTTTAACGGGCGATCCGCGGGATCGCGAAAGGAGCGGTTTATGAGCACTCCCCTCTACGCGCCCATCGATCTGCAGCGCCTGCCCAGGCATGTGGCCATCATCATGGACGGGAATGGCCGCTGGGCCCAGCAGCATAAGCTGAAAATAGCGCTTGGGCACCGCGCCGGCACCGAGGCGCTGCGCGATATCATCCGCAATTCCAGCGATCTGGGTATCGGCGCGCTTACCCTGTACGCCTTCTCCACCGAAAACTGGACCCGCTCCCTGGCCGAGGTGGAGGCCCTGATGCAGCTGATTCTGGACTTTTTTCATTCCGAAATTGACGAGCTGCACGAGAAAAACGTGCGCATCACCATTCTGGGCGATAAGGACGGGCTGCCCGAAAAGCAGCGCGACGCCCTGATGGAGGCCGAACGGCGCACCCTTGCCAACACGGGCCTTCGGCTGAACATCGCCATCAACTACGGCAGCCGGGCCGAGCTTGCCCGCGCCGCAAGGCTTTTGGCGCAGGATGTGCAAAACGGCCTGCTCCAGCCCGGGGAAATCACCGAGGAGCGGCTCTCCCAAAGGCTGTACACCGCCGGTCTGCCCGATGTGGATCTGCTGATTCGCACCAGCGGCGAAATGCGGCTGAGCAATTTTCTGCTGTGGCAGTGCTCCTACGCGGAATTTGTGTTTCCGACGGTGCTCTGGCCGGATTTTGATCTGAAGCAGTACCACGCCTGCATCGCGGAGTTCCAAAGCCGCAAGCGGCGTTTTGGACGCCGTCCCACGGATGACGAATAACGACAGGAGAAACCAATGCTGAACAACAAACTTTCCCCCGCCATGCAGCGCTTTGTGACCGGCGCGGTGCTCATCATCCTGCTGGCCTGCGTGCTGGCCATCGGCGGCTGGTTTATGGCGCTGGTGCTTACCGTTTGCCTGGCCATTGCGCTGTATGAAGAGCTTAACACCCTCCGGCTGGGCGGCTACCATCCCGTATGGTGGACCAGCTACGCCGCGCTCATTCTGGGCGCGATGCTGGTGCTGTGGCATTCGGCCGATGTGATTCTTCCGCTGCTGGTGCTGTTGAGTTTTGTGGTGCAGCTGTGCGTTATGCGGCGCGAAAGCCCCAGGCTGGAGGATATCATGGTCAGCGTTCTGCCCATGCTGACGCTGGTGCTGCCGGGGCTTTGCCTGGTGGGGCTTCTGGATACCCAGCCCCGCGCGCTGCAGCTGATGCTGCTGGTCTTTGTATTTACCACCTCGGTGGGTGGCGATACCTTTGCCTACTTTGTTGGCAGCACGATAGGCGGCCCCAGGCTGTGCCCCAAAATCAGCCCCAAAAAGACCATCTCCGGGGCGATTGGCGGGCTGCTTGGCAGCGTGGTGGTAACGCTGCTGGCCGGGCTTGTTTTTCGCTGGTGCGTGCCCGAATTTTTTAACGCCCTGCCCATGGGCTGGGCGGCGCTGGCCGGGCTGTTTGGCGGCATCGCCGCGCAGATGGGCGATCTGTTTGCCAGCATGGTCAAGCGCAACTGCCAGGTAAAGGATTTTGGCAGCATCTTTCCCGGGCACGGCGGCATGATGGACCGGCTGGACAGCATTCTGTTCACCTCCATCGTCATCTTCTGCTACCGCGCCATCCTGCTCAGCATGATCTGACCCCTCAAAATACATCGGACGACCCCGCACTCGGCCTGCGCGGATGCTGCCTGAGCGCGGGGTTGACCTTATTGCAAGGAGAAACGTATATGAACAGACGCCGTTTGGCCATTCTTGGTTCCACCGGCAGCATCGGCACACAGGCGTGCGAGGTGGCCAGGCTGCATGCCGACCGCTTTGAAGTAACCGCCCTTACCGCCTACGCCAGCAGGGAAAAGCTGTTTGAGCAGGTACGCCTGTTCCGGCCACGGCTGGCCGGGCTGGTAAAACCCATTCCCATGGAGGAAATTCCCCAGGACCTGCGCTTTTGCGAGTGGGTTTTCGGTCCCGAGGCGCTTACCCTGGCCGCACAGAGCGACTGCGATGATGTGCTGGTAAGCGTGGTGGGCATGGTGGGCCTGTCCTCAGTGCTTACCGCGCTCAAGCACCACAAGCGGGTGCTGCTGGCCAACAAGGAGGCGCTGGTAGCGGGCGGCCATCTGGTGATGGAAGCTGCCGCGCGCGAGGGCGAAAACTTTCTTCTGCCGGTGGACAGCGAGCACAGCGCCATCTTCCAGTGCCTGCAGGGCGCTGCGGGCAACCCGGTCCAGTCCATCGCCCTCACCTGCTCCGGCGGCCCCTTCCGCACCTGGCAAAAGGACGAAATCCGTGCCGCCACGCGCTCGCAGGCGCTCAAGCATCCCAACTGGGTGATGGGCCAGAAAATCACCATCGACTC